>NZ_JBHVEU010000054.1:0-29333 GCF_042802075.1 Kitasatospora sp. NPDC057518 | reverse complement strand
AGGAACACCGGGGCCGTGCCGTACGCGTACGCGCGCGCCTCAGGAGCGCACCGGGACGCTCCGGTACAGCTCGGCGATGCAGGCCCGGGAGAGCGCGGCCAGGCTGGAGACCATCAGCTCCGGCGGCAGGCCCGCGCTCCGGTAGGCGAGCGGGAGTTCGGTGCAGGCCGCCACCACCGGCAGCCGCCGGCGCCGCCAGAGCCGTCCGACGGCCTCCCGGAAGGCGGCGCCGGCCTCCTCGGCCCGTCCGGCCTTCACCCGTTCGGCGGCCCCGTGGACCGCCTCCTGCGTCCCGCCGTCGGGCACCAGCAGCCGGTAGCCCCGGGCCGCGGCCCGCCGCTGGTAGAGGCCGCTGCGCACGGTCCCGGTGGTCGCCGTGAGCCAGCCGCCGTCCGGGCTCAGCCGGACGGCCTCGTCCAGGGTGGCGTCGACGATGTCGACCACCGGGACGGGCGAGGTGGCGGCGAAGCCGTCCAGGAAGACGTGCGCCGTGTTGCAGGGGACGGCCAGCAGGTCGGCGCCCCAGCCGGCCAGGGTGCGCAGGCACTCCCGCACCCGCCGCCCGGGCTCGTCGTCGCCGCCGAGGATCGCGGCGGTGCGGTCCGGGATGCCCGGCTCGGACAGCAGCAGCAACCGGGGGTGCTGCTGGTCCCGGGAGGCCGGCGCGTCGGCCGCGAGCAGCCGCAGGAACTCCGCGGTCGCCGCCGGGCCCATGCCGCCCAGTACGCCCAGGGTCCGCTCGGGAGCCCGTGCCGTCAGCGCTGTCATGCCTCGACTCTGGACGGCTGCGCTGACCCGGAACTGACATTCGCCTGACATCCACCGTTTGGGGGAACTCCCCCTCAGGAGACGGGGGTTAGCCCCATGGTCCCCGGCTTTCCCAGCGGGATAGCTTCGTGGGGTCCGCCCCGCGACGGGGCCTGTCCAGGAACGTCCTTCAGATCTGGGGAATGACATGCGCCAGCAGTCCGGCCGTCTCGCGTCCTTCGTCGTCCTCGCGGCCGCCGTGGGCGGTCTCAGCGCGTGCGGGTTGGCTCCCGACAACAACTTCGACGACGACGCCACGGTGAGCGACAAGATCACCGCCGTACGGCTCGACACCACCTCCGGCGGCGTGACCCTGCGCGGCAAGGACGGCCTCGACAAGGTCTCCGTGCACCGGTCGGTCAGCTACAAGAACGACAAGCCCGGGGTGACGAGCCGGGTCGAGAACGGCGTCCTGGTGCTGGGCGGCTGCGGCCAGTACTGCTCGGTCACCTACACCGTCGAGGTCCCCCCGGGCCTGCCGGTCAGCGGCCAGACCAACTCCGGCTCGGTCAACCTGACCCAGGTGGGCAACGTGCAGGTGTCCACCCATTCCGGGGCGGTCAGCCTGGACGGGGTGAACGGCACCACGGAGGTGAAGACCACCAACGGCGCCATCACCGGGCGCGGGCTGAACGGCAGCCGCATCCAGACCGAGACCCACAACGGGGCGATCGACCTCGTCTCGACCAAGCCGCAGGACGTCTCCGCGTCGACGTCCAACGGCGCCATCACCCTGGTCGTGCCGAGCGCCACGTACAAGGTGTCCGCGAAGACCGGCAACGGCCACAAGGACATCGGGGTCTCCGACGACCCGTCCGGCCGCTACCAGCTCGACCTGAGCACCAGCAACGGGCGCATCCAGGTCAAGCAGGCCTGACAACCCGCGCAACGGGCTGCCGTCCGGCGATCAGCCGGGCGTCAGCAGCCTGTCAGCGTTCCCGGCGAATCTGGTGGGGCTCCGATCCTTGTCGCGAGGAGGCCCCGTCGCATGACGTCGATAGAAGCGGTATCGAGCTACCTGCCACCGACGGTCTCGGTCGAACAGCTGCGGGAGCCGCTGGGGCTGACCGACCAGCAGGTGCGCCGGTTCACCAGGCTGTACGGCCTCGACCGGATCTGCCAGGCGCCCGACCAGTCCGAGGCGGAACTGCTGGCCACCGCGGCGGGCAAGCTCGACGCCCTCGCCGGGCAGGAGGACCGGATCCGGTACGTGGTGCGCGCCAAGGGGCTGCGCACCACCGCACCGTACCCGGTCAGCCCGCTGCGGACGGTCTGCGAGTCGCTGGGGCTGCGCCGGGCGAAGGTCTTCTCGGTGGCCGACCACGGCTGCGCGACCGGACTGCTCGCGGTGGACGCGGCCGGCACCCTGCTGGCGGCGGACGGCGACCCGGACGCGCTCGCGCTGGTGCTGGCCGGGGACAAGACGCTCACCCCGTTCTCCCAGTGGGTCGAGGACGTCTCGATCATGGGCGAGGGCGTCACCGCCGTCCTGGTGGGCGCCGGCGGCGACCGCAACCGGGTGCTCGGCTACCACGCCCGCATCCACGGCCGCGAGGACGGCGTCATCGACCTCGACGCCGAGGGCGCCCGCGAGGCCAAGCGGATCTACCAGGACGCGATGGCCGAGGTCATCGACGGCGCCCTGGCCGCGGCCGGCCTGGCCGTCGGCGACCTCGACCTGGTGCTGCCGCACAACGTCAACCGGGTCTCCTGGACGGTCGCCGCCAACGCGCTCGGCATCGACCGGGACCGCATCTTCCTGGAGAACATCGGCCGGACCGGCCACTGCTTCTGCGCCGACCCCTTCATCAACTACCAGTCGGCGCTCGAACTCGGCCTGCTGCGGCCCGGGGACACCTACCTGATGACCTCCGCGGGGCTCGGCCAGTCCTTCGCCGCGATGGTCGTGAGGCACTGATGGGCGCCCGCGACGGGGGCCGGACCCCCGATGCCGCCGACCGGCTGGCCCTCGCCCTGACCGGCTCCCCCGACGCCCGGCTGCTCTTCCTGGGCAACTTCGAGGTGGAGCAGCAGTGGGCGCTCGGCGAGCACACCCTGCCCCGGCTCTCCGCCGCCACCTCCAGCGCCGTGGTCAACCGGATGGACGAGTTCGCCCTGCTGCTGGCCGGCGGCCGGGACCACGTGGTGCTCAAGACCCGGCCGGACGGCGACTACCTCGGCTACCTGGCCGGGCTCGGCCTGGACCTGCCGCACGTCCACGTCCCCGCCGCCCAGGACCCGCAGCGCACCGTCACCGAGGACGCCCTGGCCGACCCGGCCCTGCTCGCCGAACTGGCGGGCCTGGCCGCCGACGGCTGCCGGATCGCCGCCCACGGCGTGTCCGAGCCGGAGGAGCGCCTCGCCGCGACCACCGGGCTGCGCCTGGCCGGGCCGGACGCGGCCACCTGCAAGGCCGTCAACAGCAAGGTCTACAGCCGCCGGATCGCCGACGAGCTCGGCCTGCGCCAGCCCCGCGGCTGGGCCTGCGAGACGCTCGCCGAACTCGCCGACGCCTTCGCGGCGGTGGACGTCGAGCTCGGCGACGGCCGGGCCGTGGTGAAGGAGGCGTTCGGCGTCTCCGGCAAGGGCATCGCCCGGCTGACCAGCCGGCGCCGCGGCGAGCGGATCCTCGGGCTGATCGCCAAGCAGGTCGAGGCCTCCGGCCGGCCGCGGATCGCCATGGTGGTCGAGGAGTGGGTCGCCAAGAGCACCGACCTCAACTACCAGTTCACGGTGGGCCTGGACGGCTCGGTGGCGTTCGACTTCGTCAAGGAGCAGCTCACCGAGGACGGCGTCCACAAGGGCCACCGGATGCCCGCCCGGCTCGGCGCCGACCAGGTCGACGAGCTGCGCACCGCCGCGGACCTGCTCGGCAAGCGGCTGGCCTCGGACGGCTTCCACGGCGTGGTGGGCGTGGACGCCATGGTGGACCCGGACGGCGGGATCTACCCGGTCGTGGAGATCAACGCCCGCAACAACATGTCCACCTACCAGGTCCGTCTGCAGGAACGGTTCGTCAAGCCGGAACAGGTCGCCGTCGCCCGCCACTACCCGCTGCGGCTGACCGCACCGCTGGCCTTCGACGAACTGCGCCGGCTGCTCGACGGCCTGCTGCTCGACCCGGCCGGCGGCACCGGCCTGCTGGTGAACAACTTCGCCACCGTCAACGCGGCGTTCACCGGCGGCGGCGCCCCGGTCGACGGCCGGCTGTACGGGATCGTCCTCGCGGACTCGGCGGAGGAACTGACCACCATCGACGCGGAGATCGCCGACCGGCTCGACCGGCGGGAGAGAGGGGACCGGCCATGAGCGACGTCTTCGAGATCCAGGGCACACCCGTCACCGAGATCGCCCAGCGGTACGGCACCCCGCTCTTCCTCTACGACGGGGACGCCCTGACCGGGCGGATGCGCGACCTGCGCGAACACCTGGACCCCAGGCTCCAGGTGTTCTTCTCCCTCAAGTCCAACCCCAACCTCGCCATCTGCGCCCTGCTCCACGCCCACGGCGCCCGCGCCGAGGTCTCCTCGCTCACCGAGCTGCGCACCGCCCGGCAGGCCGGGGTGGCCGGCCGGGACATCCTCTTCCTCGGGCCGGGCAAGAGCCGGGAGGAACTGCTCGCCTGCCTGGACGAGGAGATCGCGGCGATCGTCTGCGAGTCCCTCCAGGAACTCGCGCTGATCGACGAACTCGCCCGCGAGCGCGGCACGGTGGCGCCGGTCGCGCTGCGGGTCAACCCGAGCTTCTCGGTCAAGGGCTCCGGCCTCACCATGGGCGGCAAGCCCCGCCAGTTCGGCATGGACGAGGCCCAACTCCTGGCCGACCCGGGGCTGGTGGCGCGCCACCCGGCGGTGCGGGTGATGGGCGTCCAGGTCTACATGGGCACCCGCATCCTGGTCGAGGACACCATCGTCGAGAACACCGAGCGGATCTTCGACCTGGCCGAACGCCTCAGCGCCGCCCTGGACTTCGAGCTGGAGCTGGTGGACGTCGGCGGCGGCCTCGGCGTCGCCTACTTCGACGGCGAACGGGACCTCGACCTGCCGAAACTCGCCGCCGGGATCAACCCGCTGGTCGCCGCGTTCGCCGAACGCCACCCCGGCACCCGGCTGGTGATGGAGCTCGGCCGCTACCTCACCGCGCTGGCCGGCACCTACGTCACCCGGATCCGGTACGTGAAGGAGTCGCTGGGCGAGCGCTTCGCGGTCGCCGACGGCGGCACCCACCACCACATGGCGGCGGTCGGCATCGGCTCCTTCGTCAAGCGCAACTTCCCGATGCTGCTGCTCAACCGGCTCGACGAGCCCGCCACCGAGGTCTGGAACGTCACCGGCCCGCTCTGCACGCCCAACGACACGCTGGCCAAGAAGGCCGAGCTGCCGCCGGTACGGCCGGGCGACCTGCTCGGCGTGCTGCGCTCCGGCGCGTACGGGCCGACCGCCTCCCCCGTGCACTTCCTCAGCCACGGCTACCCGGCCGAGGTGCTGGTGCTCGACGGCGAGGCGCACCTGGTCCGCGAGCCCGACCGCCCGGAGGACCTGCTGCGCCACCAGCGCCCGATCGCCCCCGAACTCCTCGGCCGCTCCAGCTAGTTGTCGCACGTCCCCACCCCCAACCCCCGGAAGGAGTGCCGACCATGACCGGAGCCACCGGCACGGACCGCGCGCGGATCGTCACCGAGATCTCCGCCGCCCTCGGCGAGGTGCTCGACTACGACCTGCCCGAACTCACCGAGGAGTCCCGGCTCTTCGACGAGCTCGGCCTCGACTCCACCGGCGTCTTCGAGCTGCTGATGCGGCTGGAGGAGTCGCTGGACGTCGAGTTCGACACCGACTCGCTGGAGATGGCCCACTTCGCGAGCGTCCGCTCGCTGGCCGACTTCGTGGCCACGGAACTGGGCGGCTGAGCATGCCGGTCCGGACCGTACCGACGAAGGGCCCCTGGGAGGCGCCCGCCGTCTTCCCGCTCGGGCTCGCCGCGATCACCCACCGGAGGTTCCCACCGGGCCGGGCACGGATCGACGACGCCTTCTCGCTGCGCCACTTCGCCGACCTGACGGCCGCCTACGGCGTCGACCACCGGCCGGAGCTGGTCCGGGAGGCGGCCGGGAACACCTTCGCCGACATGGCCGGGGAGCTGCTCGCCGCGCTCGACCCGCAGGACCGACGAGCGGCAGCGGCCACGCAGGCGCCGCCGATCGACCTGGCCGTGGTCGCCCACGCCACCCCGGACCTGGACTGCCGGCTCGCCGCCGTCACCAGCCTCTCCGAGCGCGTCCCCGGCGGGCCGCTCTCCTTCGCCGTCTCCGAGTGCGGCTCCAACGCCCCCTTCGCCGCGCTGCGGCTGGCCGACGCCTACGCCCGGCGGCACGACCTGCGCAGCGTCGCGGTGTTCGTGCTCGACCAGGCCACCTTCCCGTACGAGACCGGACGGGACCTCGCCGGGGACGCCGGCCTCGCGCTGCTGCTGACCGACACCGGCTCCCTCGGCCGGCTCACCCTGTGGCAGCGCACCGGCACCGGACCGGACGACGTGCCGGCCGCCGTCCGCACCGCCCTGGCCGAACTGGACGCCACCGGCTGCCCGTTGGTCCTCGGCGCCGCCCTCGACCCGGCGCGCGACCTGCCCGGCCACCCCGGCCGGATCGTGCGCACCCCGCCGGGCCACCCGGCCTCCGGCACCCTCACCGCCCTCGCCGCCGACCCCGCCTGGGCGGCCGGGAGGGAGGAGCGGATCGCCGTCGTCGACCACGAGCCCGACACCGGCGACCTGGCCGTCTGCCTGATCGAACGGGGCGGGCGGTGACCACCGTGACGCACCGGGACACGGACCTGTGGCCCCGCTGCCAGGACGCCGCCCGGCAGCGGGGCCTCGCCCCGGCGCTGCGGCTGCTCGCCTCCGCCCTGACGCCCGGCCTGCTGCCCTGCGGGCCGGGCGGGCACACCGTGGCCGACGCCCGGACCTTCGCCGAGGCCGGCGGACTCTGGGTCGCCGGCGCCGCCCGGCCGCGCCGCCCCGCCGACGAGGCCGTGCTGTCGCGCACCGCGCTGCCCGGCGGCGAGGTGGTCGCCGCCACCGTCACGACCGCGCCGCCGGCCCGGCGCGGCGCGGCCGAGCGGGAGGCCGGCGCCGCCTTCGTCCTGGGCCTGGCCTGGGTGCGGCTCGGCCTGTCGGAGTCGCTGCGCTCGGCCTGCCTGGGCTACCTGGGCCGGCGCCGCAGCGGCGACTCGTACCTGTTGCAGCAGCAGCTGGTGAAGGGCACCGTCGCCGAGGCGGTGGCCGACCACCTGGAGGTCCGGGCGGTGCTGTCCGGCGCCGGGCCGGGCGACCTGCCCGCCGCGGTGCTGGCGGACGTCCACGCCCGGATCACCGCGGCCGACCGGGAGCAGGTCCGGCTGCTGGGCGCCAGCGGCTACCTGCGGGACGGCCCCGGGATGCCCTGCTACCTGTCGGAGCTGCTGGCGGAGGTCCACGTGACCGGGGAGGAACCGCGATGACCGGGCCGGACGGGCACCTGGCCGCGCTGCGCGCCAGGGCCCGCGAGTGGGGCGCCGGGCTGCGCCCGCTCGCGCTGGAGATCGACCGCGACCCGGAGGCCATCCGGCAGCACCTGGACCTCCCGGCCGTGCGCTACCTGGCGACGATGGGCATCCCGGCCGCGTACGGGAACGAGCCGGAGAAGATCGACGGGCAGCGCCACTGCGGCGACTCGGCGCTGGAGCGCGCCGTCGTCATGGAGGAGCTCGCCCGCGCCGACGTCGGCGCGATGGTCGCCTCGCCGGGCCCGTTCCTGGCCGGCGTCGCGGTCGGCCTGTGCGCCGACGAGCGGCAGAAGGAGTGGTTCTACGGCCGGATGCTGCGCGAACCCCTGTGGACCTGCTTCGCGCTGACCGAACCGGACCGCGGCTCGGACGCGACGGCCCTGACCACCGCGCTGACCCCCGCCCCGGGCGGGGCCCTGCTCAGCGGCGAGAAGCGCTACGTGGGCAACGCCTCGCGGGCCCGGCTCGCGGTGGTCTTCGCCCGCACCCGGCCCGGCCCGCTCGGCATCACCGCCGTCCTGGTCGACACCGACACCCCCGGGTTCCACGCCGAGCCGCTGGACATGCTGGGGCTGCGCGGCGCGCGGATCAGCGCCGTCCGGCTGGAGTCGGTGGCCGTCCCCGAGGAACACGTCCTCGGCCGCCACCTCCCGGCCAGCCGGCGCGGGGTCTGGTCCTTCGTCCAGATCTTCAACCAGCTGCGCCCGGGCGTCGCGGCGATCGCGGTCGGGATCGCCCGCGCCGCGCACGACTACGTGACCGCGCACCGCGGCCCGCTGCGCACCGCCGAGCAGGAGCGGCTGGACGCGATCGGCCGCCGGATCGACGCCGTCCACCGCCTGGTGCTGGACGCCGCCGCGACGGTCGACGCCCGGCCGGCCGACGGCCACCTCGCCTCGGCCGCCAAACTGCGCGCCGCCCGGCTCGCCGAGGACGTGACGCTGGCGGCCTGCGGCTTCTTCGGGCCCGGGGCCCGGCTGGCGCACCCGCTGCTGGACAAGCTCGCGCGCGACGCCCGGGCGATGGAGTTCCTCGAGGGCGCCGCGAACATCCACCGGCTGAACCTCTTCCAGGGACTGCTCACCGGCAAGGTCGGGCGCGCCTAGCAGCGCCTCCCGGGGCCGCCCCGGCAGGCGCCCCCGGCGGCGCCCCGGGGCCCGTCCCGGGCCTCTGACCAGGGCCTTCGCCCCATCAGTTGCGAATCAGTGCGACGTCAGTGTGTTCGGAAACCATGGGGCCATCGCTTCGGACCGATTGGGCACCCGCTACCACGGAACGACCGGGTGGGAGTAGACGCATGCCAGTTATCACGACACCGCAGGAATTCGACGTCGAGGACCTGTACGTCGACCTCCGACGGATGATCGGCCGTCCGCTGTACCTCAAGTGCGAGGGCTTCAACTTCGCCGGCTCGGTCAAACTGCGGGCGGCGGGCGAGATGGTGGACTCCGCCTTCCGGTCCGGGGCCCTGCGGCCGGGGATGACCATCGTGGAGAGCTCCTCCGGGAACCTCGGCGTGGCGCTGAGCCTCGTCGCGGCGAGCCGGGGGCTCACCTTCGTCTGCGTCACCGACTCCCGCTGCACCACCGTCTCCCGGCGGCTGATGCAGCGCCTGGGCGCCGACGTGCGGGTGGTGACCGAGCCCGACCCGCAGCGCGGCCTGCTCGGCGCCCGGCTCGACCTGGTCGCCCGGCTGTGCGCCGAGCACCGGGACTTCCACTGGCTCAACCAGTACGCCAACCCGGGCAACTGGACCGCCCACTACCGCACCACCGGGCCGCAGATCGCCAAGGCCTTCCCGGAGCTGGACGTGCTGTTCGTCGGCGCCGGGACCACCGGCACCCTGATGGGCTGCGCCCGGTACTTCCGGGAGAACAACCCGGGGGTGACGATCGTCGCGGTCGACGCCGTCGGCTCGGTCAACTTCGGCCACGAGCCGGGCGGCCGGCTGATCCCCGGCATCGGCACCAGCGTCCGGCCCGCCATCCTCGACGAGTCCTACGTGGACGACACCGTGCTGGTCGCCGAGACCGACACCGTCCGGGCCTGCCGCGCCCTGCTGCGCGAGGGCTTCCTGCTCGGCGGCTCGACCGGCACGGTGCTCAGCGGGGCGGCCCGCTGGCTGGGCGCCAACCGGCCGGACGAGGAGCTGACCGCCGTGGCCATCGCGCCCGACCTCGGCGAACGCTACCTGGACACCGTCTACGACGACGCGTGGGTGCTGGAGTCCTTCGGCCCCGACGCCCTGGCCGCCGAGGCGGCCGCCCCCGGTACCGGCCTCGCCTCGATCGGCCCGACCTCCGTTGGGAGCCTGTGATGACATCGGTCCTGGGGACCTCGCTGCCGCTCACCGCCGGCCAGACGGAGATCTGGCTCGACGTCAACGGGGCCGGCGGGAGCAACGCGTACAACTCGGCCGGCTACCTGGACGTCCGCGGCCCGCTGGACCGGGCCCGCTTCCGCACCGCGCTGGGCCGGCTGGTCGAGGAGGCGCAGTGCCTGCGCGCCCAGTTCCTCGACGTCGACGGCGAACCCCGCCAGCGCCTCCGCGAGGTCGCCGAACTCCCGCTCGACGAGCTGGACTTCGGCGCCGAGCCCGATCCGTCCGCGGCGGCGCTGGACTGGATGCGGACGGACCTGGCGAAGCCCTACGACCCCGCCGGGTTCCCGCTGTTCCGGCTCGCCGTCCTCACCCTGGGCCCGGACCGGGCGCTCTTCTACCTCTCCGTCCACCACCTGCTGTGCGACGGCTTCAGCCAGGTGGTGCTCTGGCGCCGACTGGCCGAACTGTACGAGGCCGACGGCGGGGACGCCGGCCCGGCCCTGCCCCCGCTCGCCGACCTGCTCACCGCCGAGGCCGCCTACCTCGGCTCCTCCCGGGCCCGGCGGGACGCCGAGTTCTGGCAGCGCCGGTTCCCCGAGCCGCCCGAGCCCGCCGACCTCTCCCACCGGGAGCCCGCGACGGCCGCGCCGCAGGGCTTCCTGCGCCGCACCGCCGCCCTGTCCGCCGGCACCAGCGCCCGGCTGCGCGCGGCCGCCAGCCGCGCGGACGTCACCTGGCCGACCGCGGTGATGGCGGCGGTCGCGGTGTACACCCAGCGGATGACCGGGGTCGAGGACGTCCTGCTGACCCTGCCGGTGACCGCCCGGCCGACCGCCCACGAGCGGTCGGTCCCCGGCATGCTGGCCAACTACCTGCCGCTGCGGGTGCCCGTCCGCCCCGCTCTGACCAGGGCCGGGCTGCTGCGCCACACCTCCAAGGAGCTGGCCCAGGCGCTCCGCCACCAGCGCCACCGGGTCAGCGCGATCCGCCGCGCCATGGGGCTGCGCAGCGACGACCGGCGGCCCTTCGGACCGTTCGTCAACCTGCTGCCGCAGCAGGCCGAGCTGGCCCTCGGGCCGTGCACGGCGCGGGTGGTGAACCTGTCGACCGGGCTGATCGACGACCTGATGGTCACCGTGGTCGAGACCGCCGGGGCCGGCATCGAGCTGCACCTCAACGGCAACCCGGACCGCTACACCGACGCGGAGATCGACGGCCACCTCGCCCGGCTGGTGGAGTTCCTGGACCGCTTCGCCGAGGCCGGGGACGATCAGCCGGTCGGCGGCCTGGCCGTGGACACCGGGGACCGCGCCGCCTGGGTGCGGGAGTCGAGCGGGCCCGAGCGCCCGGCGGGCTTCGACTGCGCGGTGGCCCGGATCCGCGAGCTCGCCGCCCGGCGCCCCGAGGCCGTGGCGGTCGCCGAGGACGGCGGCACGACCACGTACGCCGAGCTGGTCGGCCGGGCCAGCGCCCTCTCCCGCCGGGTCGGCGACGCCGGCCTGGTGGCCCTGCTGGTCACCCCGGGCTCCGACTTCATCGCCTCGGTGCTCGGCGTGATCGGCGCCGGCGCGGCCTACGTCCCGCTGGACCCGGGCGCGCCCGAGGCCAGGACCGTCGCCCTGCTCGCCGACAACGGGATCACCACCGTGGTCGCGGACGCCGCCCACCGACTACTCGCCGAACGGGTGGCCGCCTCCGCCGGCCGTCCGGTCCGGCTGCTGGAGGTCTCCGCGCGGGAGCGGGACGCCGCCGACGACCTCGCGCCGGTCCTCGGCACCCCGCTGGACCTGGCGTACGTGATCTTCACCTCCGGGTCCACCGGGGCGCCCAAGGGCGCCATGGTGCACCGCGCGGGGATGGTCAACCACCTGCTGGCGAAGGTCGACGACCTGGCGCTGGACGCGGCCGACAGCGTGGTGCAGAACGCCCCGGTCACCTTCGACGTGTCGGTGTGGCAGATGCTCGCGCCGCTGGTGGTCGGCGGCCGGGTCCGGGTGGTGCGCCGGGAGACCGCGGCCGACCCCGACCTGCTGTTCGCCCTCGCCGACACCGAGGACGTCACCGTCCTGGAGGTCGTCCCCTCACTGCTGCGCGCCGCCCTGGACGCCTGGGACCTGGGCGCCGGCGCTCCCGTGCTGGCCGCGCTGCGCCACCTGGTGGCGACCGGCGAGGCGCTGCCCGCCGACCTGTGCCGGCGCTGGACCAGCCGCTACCCGCTGGTCGGACTGGTCAACGCGTACGGGCCCACCGAGTGCTCGGACGACGTCACCCACGCGCACCTCGGCCACGGGCTGCCGGAACACGGCGCCGTCCCGATCGGCCGCCCGGTCCGCAACACCCGGCTCTACGTGCTCGACGACGCCCTGCTCCCGGTCCCCCAGGGCGCGCCCGGCGAGCTGTACGTCGGCGGCGCCGGCGTCGGCCGCGGCTACCTGGCCGACCCGGCCCGCTCCGCCGCCGCGTTCGTGCCCGACCCGTACGGCCCGGCGGGCAGCCGGATGTACCGCACCGGCGACCGCGTGGTGCGCGGCGCGGACGGGCAACTGGTCTTCCTGGACCGCCGGGACAACCAGGTGAAGGTGCGCGGCCACCGGATCGAGCTCGGCGAGATCGAGGCGGCGCTGCGCGCGCTGCCGGACGTCTCCGACGCGGCGGTACGGGCGGTCGGCGGCACCGGCGGGAGCACCCGGCTGGTCGGCTACTGCGTCCCGCGCGCCGGGGCCGTGCTCGACCCGGCCGGGGTCCGCGAGCGCCTGGCCGCCGTCCTGCCGGAGTACATGGTGCCGCCGAACGTCCTGCTCCTGGACGCCCTGCCGCTCACCCCGCACGGCAAGGTCGACCGCCGGGCGCTGCCCGACCCGGCACCCGCCGGCGCCGAGGCCCCGGCCCGGCCGGACACGCCGCGCAGCCGGGCCGAGGAGATCGTCTGCGCCGCGTTCGCCGAGGTCCTCGGCGTGCCGGAGGTCCGCCCCGGCGACAACTTCTTCGAGCTGGGCGGGGACAGCATCAGCGCCATCCTGGCGGTCGGCCACGCCCGCCGGGCCGGACTGACCGTCACCCCGCTGCAGATCCGCACCCACCACACCCCCGCCGCCATCGCGGCGCTCGCCGCACCGGGCGGCCCGGCCCGCCCGGCCGCCGCGCCGGACGACACCGGCGAGGTCGAACTCCTGCCGATCGCCCACCAGTTGCGCGAGGACCTCGGCGTCCTGGACGAGCGGACCAGGGAGTACAGCCAGTACCAGGTGCTCACCACCCCGGCCGGCCTGGACCTCGACCGGCTGACCGCGGCCACCGCCGTCCTGCTGGACCACCACGCCGCGCTGCGGTCGCGGCTGACCGTGGTGGCGCCGGGCCTGTGGTCCCTGGAGGCCCTGCCCAGGGGCGCCGTCCGGGCCGCCGACGCCGTCCGCCGGGTCGACGTCTCGGCGCTCGCCGACGACCCGGCCGCGCTGGCCGCCGCCGTCGACGAGCAGATCGCCGCGGCCCGCACCGGGCTGGCCCCCGAGGACGGCGCGGTGACCCGGCTCGTCCTGCTCGACGCCGGCCCCGGCCGCCCCGGCCGGCTGGTCTGGCTGACCCACCACCTGTGCGTGGACGGGGTCTCCTGGCGGGTCCTGGTCGCCGACCTCGCCGCCGCCTGCCGGGGCCTCGCCCCGGAACCGGTCGGCACCTCCTACCGCCGCTGGTCGCAGCTGCTCGGCGAGCAGGCCCGCACCGCCGAGCGGGTGCGCGAATTCCCGCTGTGGGCCGAGCAGTCGGCGGCCTCGGAGCCGCTCGGCTCCCGTCCGCTGGACCCCGAGCGGGACGTGTACGGCTCCGCCCACCGGCTCCGGCTGGAGCTGCCCGCGGACACCACCGCGACACTGCTCGCCGCCGCCCGCCGGGTCTACGGCGGGGAGATCAACGACCTGCTGCTGACCGGCCTCGCGCTCGCCGTCGCCGACTGGCGCCGGCACCGCGACCGCCCGGCCGGCGCCGTCACCGTCGAACTGGAGGGCCACGGCCGCGAGCCGTTCACCGACGAGGCCGAACTCTCCCGTACGGTCGGCTGGTTCACCAGCGTCTTCCCGGTACGGCTGGATCCGGGCGACGCCGGGCGCGAGCCGCTCGACGCGGCCGTGCGCCGGGTGCGGCAGCAGCTCGGCCGGCTGCCCGACCACGGGCTCGGCCACGGGCTGCTGCGCCACCTCAACCCGCAGACCGTCACCGCCCTGGCCCGGAACGGCGTGCCGGAGCTCGGCTTCAACTACCTCGGCCGGTTCCGGACCGACCGGGACGAGAGCGCCGGGGACTGGCTGCCGGACGCCCGGCACGCCGTCGTCGGCACCGGGGTGCACCCGAGCATGCCGCTGCGGCACGTGCTCGCGGCCACGCCCGTCACCGAGGACCGGCCGGACGGGCCGCACCTGGTCGCCGACTGGCTCTGGGCCCCGGAGGCACTGGCCGACGCCGACGCCGAGCACATCGCCCGCGCCTGGTTCCGCGCCCTCGAAGCCCTGGCTGCCCACGCCGAACAGGCCGAGCAGGCCGTCCCCGGCGAGCAGGACGGGGCGGCGGACGGCGAGGCGCTGGAGCTGTCACCGCTCCAGAAGGGCCTGATCTTCCAGACGGAGTTCGACAAGCAGGGCATGAACTCCTACCTGATGCAGGCCGTCCTCGACATCGAGGGGCCCTTCGACCCGGCCGCGCTGCGCACCGCGGCCGCCGCGCTGCTGGCCCGGCACGCCGGCCTGCGGGTGTGCTTCCCCGAGCGGTCCGCCGAGGACGCCCGGCAGGTCGTAGCCGCCGCGGTGCCGGTGCCCTGGGAGGAGGTCGACCTGTCCGGGCTCCCCACCGAGGCGGAGCGGACGGCCGAGGCCGAGCGGCTGACCGACGCGGACTGGACCCGCGGCTTCGACCTGGCCCGGCCCCCGCTGCTGCGCTTCACCGTGCTCCGGCTGGCCCCCGACCGGGTCCGGCTGCTCTGGACCCTGCACCACCTGCTGGTGGACGGCTGGTCGATGGGCGTGATCGCCCAGGAGCTGTTCACCCTGTACGCCACCGGAGGCGATCCGGCCGTCCTGCCCCCGGCGCCCTCCTACCGGGCGTACTTCGACTGGCTCGCCGCCCAGGACACCGAGGCCGCCCGCGCGGCCTGGCGGCAGGCACTGGACGGGCTGGGCGAGCCGCTGCGGCTCGGCACGGCCGACCGGCCGGGCGACCCGGGGCTGCCCGAGGCCGTCGACCTCGCCCTGCCCGAGGAGCTCACCGCCCGGCTGGTCGCCTGGGCCCGCGCGGAGAACCTCACCCTCAACACCGTCCTCCAGGGCTGCTGGGCGCTGCTGCTCGGCCGGCTCACCGACGCCCCGGACGTGGTGTTCGGCGCGGTCAACTCGGTGCGGCCGCCTGAGCTTCCGGGCATCGAGTCGCTGGTCGGACTCTTCCTGAACATGCTCCCGGTACGGGTGCGGCTCGACCCGGACCTGCCCGTCGCCGCGCTCCTCCACCGGATCGACGAGCAGCAGACGGCCCTGCTCGACCACCGGCACCTCGGCCTGGCCGAGGTGCAGCGGATCGCCGGGGCCGGCGAGCTGTTCGACACCGTGTTCAGCTACCAGAACCAGCCGCAGGCCGACGTCGGCCGGCTCAACGCGCTGGTGCCCGAGCTGCGGCTGGGCAACGCCCGCACCCGGCTGGCCGGCGAGCGCGGCCTCGCGGTCCTCGCCTACCCGGACACCCGGCTGACGCTGAGCGCCCAGTTCCGCCCCGACCGCTACGACCGCGACGAGGTCGTCCGCATCCTGGACCGCTTCGCCCACGTGGTGGAGAGCGTCCTGGCGGCCCCGGACGTCCCGCTCCGCCGGCTGCCCCTGCTCACCGACGAGGAGCACCACCGGATCCTCGGCGACTGGGCCGGACGGGCCGCCGCCGCCCCGCGCACCGTCGTCCCCGCGCTGTTCGCCGCCCAGGTCGCCCGGGCGCCCGAGGCCGTGGCCGTGGTCTTCGAGGACCGCGAGACGACCTACCGCGAGCTGGACGAGCGCTCCAACCGGCTGGCCCGGCTGCTGATCGCCCACGGCGTCGGACCGGAGCGGATCATCGCGCTGGCCGTACCCGACCCGGTCGAGATGACCTGCGCCGTCCTGGCCGCGCTCAAGACCGGCGCCGCGTACCTGCCGATCGACCCCAAGTACCCCGCCGACCGGATCGCCTTCATGCTGGCCGACAGCCGGCCCGCCGTCCTGCTCACCACCGCCGCCCTCGCCCCGCAGCTCGCCGGGGCCGACTGCCGCACGGTGCTGCTCGACGACCCGGCCACCCTGGCGGAGCTGGCCGGCCTCCCGGCACACACCCCGCAGGACGCCGAGCGGACCGCCCCGCTGCTGCCCCGGCACCCGGCGTACGTCATCTACACCTCCGGATCGACCGGCCGGCCCAAGGGCGTGACGGTCGACCACTCCGGCTTCGCCGCGATGGTGGCGAGCCTGATCGAGCGCTTCGGCGTAGGCCCGGACACCCGGGTGCTGAAGTTCGCCTCGTTCAGCTTCGACGCCTCGGTCTGGGAGCTGAGCCTGTCCCTGCTCGGCGGCGGCACCCTGGTGGTCGCCGACGAGGAGTGCCGGGTCCCCGGCCGGCCACTGGTCGACCTGATCCACCGCCACCGGGTGAACCTCGCCGGGCTGCCGCCGGTGGTCGCCGCCGCGCTGCCGGACGGCACCCGGCTGCCCGCCGACCTGACCATGGTCGTCGCCGGGGAGGCCTGCCCGCCGCACGTGGTGGACCGCTGGTCCGGGCAGCTGCAGATGATCAACGGCTACGGGCCCACCGAGGCCGTCCTCGCCTCGACGGTGAGCGAGCGGCTGGGTGGCGGCGAACGGCTCAGCGAACGGCTCAGTGGTGGCGAACGGCTCGGCGGCTCGGGCCGGCCCCCGATCGGCCGGCCCACCCGGGCCCACCGGGTCTACGTGCTCGACTCCGCGCTGCGGCCCGTCCCGGCCGGGGTGGTCGGCGAACTCTACGTCGGCGGCAACCTGGCCCGTGGCTACCTGGACCGGCCCGGCCTGACCTCCGAACGCTTCGTCGCCGATCCCTTCGGCCCCGCCGGCGAGCGGATGTACCGCACCGGCGACCTGGCGAGCTGGCGCCCCGACGGCCAACTCGACTACGCCGGACGGGCCGACGACCAGGTGCAGCTGCGAGGCTTCCGGATCGAACTCGGCGAGATCGAGTCCGTGCTGACCGGCCGGCCCGAGGTGGCGCAGGCCGCCGTCGTGGTCCGCGCCGACGACGGCGAGGACCGGCTGGTGGCCTACGTGGTCGCCCGGCCCCCGGCCGTACCGGACCCGGCCGCGCTGCGGGAGCGGGTCGCCGAGGCCCTGCCCGAGTACATGGTCCCGGCCGCCGTCGTCGTGCTCGACGCGCTGCCGCTCACCCCGCAGGGCAAGCTGGACCGCCGGGCCCTGCCCGCCCCCGACAGCGCCCCCGCCCCGGCGGGCCGGCTGCCGCGCACCCCGGTCGAGGAGATCCTCGGCGGGATCTTCGCGGACGCGCTCGGCCGGACCGCCGTCGGCATCGACGACGACTTCTTCGACCTCGGCGGCCACTCCCTGCTGGCCACCCAGGTGATCAGCAGGGTCCGCTCCGCCCTGGGCACCGAGGTGCCGATCCGTACGCTCTTCGAGCAGCGGACGGTGGCCGGCGTCGCCCGGGAGCTCGCGGCCGGCGGCGCGGTCCGGCCGCCGCTGCGGCCCGCCGTCCAGGGCGACCGTTCCGGTGAACTATCGTTCGCCCAGCGGCGGTTGTGGTTCCTGAACCGGCTGGAGCCGGGCTCGGCGGCCTACAACGTGACCTTCGCGGTCCGGCTCTCCGGGGCCCTGGACACCGCCGCGCTGGACGCGGCGCTGGCCGACCTGGCCGAGCGGCACGAGGTGCTGCGCACCGTCTTCCCGGAGACCGACGGCGAACCCCGCCAGGAAGTGCTGGGCACGGAGGCCTGGACCGGGCTCACCGTCCGGGAGGCCGCCGAGGCCCCGGCGGAGGCCGCCCGCGGCTTCGACCTGTCGACCGAACTCCCGCTGCGGGCCGCCCTGTTGCGCACCGGCCCGGCGGAGCACCTGCTGCTGCTGATCGTCCACCACATCGCCTGGGACGGCTGGTCCGCCGCACCGCTCACCCGGGACCTCTCACGGGCGTACGCGGCGCGGGCACGCGGCACGGCCCCCGCGTGGGAGCCGCTGCCGGTGCAGTACGCGGACTACACCCTCTGGCAGCAGGACCTCCTCGGCGAGGACCACGACCAGACCTCCCTGGCCGCACAGCAGTTGGCGTACTGGACGGAGAACCTCGCCGACCTCCCCGAGGAACTCGCCCTGCCCTTCGACCGCCCCCGCCCCAAGGTCGCCACCCACCGCGGCGGCACCGTCCCCTTCCGCGTCCACCCCGACACCCACGACCGACTCGCCCACCTCGCCCGCGACAACGGCGCCTCCCTCTTCATGGTCCTCCAGGCCGCCCTCGCCGCCCTCCTCACCCGCCTCGGCGCCGGCCACGACATCCCCATCGGCTCCCCCATCGCCGGACGCACCGACGACGCCATGGAAGACCTCGTCGGCTGCTTCATGAACACCCTCGTCCTGCGCACCGACACCAGCGGAGACCCCGCCTTCACCCAACTCCTCGACCGCGCCCGGGAAACCGCCCTCAAGGCCTACGAGCACCAGGACATCCCCTTCGAACGACTCGTCGAAGTCCTCGACCCCGCACGCTCCATGGGCCGCAACCCGCTCTTCCAGGTCATGCTGGTGCTCCAGAACAACACCCGTCCCGAGCTGGCCCTGCCCGGCGTCCGGGCGGCCTTCGAGCCGCCGGCCGCCGACTCGGTCAAGTTCGACCTGAACTTCTTCCTGGCCGAACAGCAGGACGCCGGCGCCGCCCCGGCCGGCATCGACGGCTTCCTGGAGTACAGCGCGGACGTGTTCGAGCCGGCCACCGCGGAGGCCCTGGTCGCCCGCCTGGTCCGGCTGCTCGACCAGGTCGCCCGCGACCCGGGGCTCCCGCTGGGGCGGCTCGACCTGCTGTCCGAGCGCGAGCACCGGCAGGTCCTCACCGAGTGGAACGACACCGCCGGCGGCCACCCGGGCACCACCGTCGTCGCCCTCTTCGAGGCCCAGGCCGCCCGCACCCCCGAGGCCGTCGCCGTCCGCAGCGACACCACCGCCCTGACCTACGCGGAACTCGACGCCCGGGCCAACCGGCTCGCCCACCACCTCATCGGCCGGGGCGTCGGACCGGAGAGCACGGTGGCGCTCGCGGCGCCCCGGTCGCCGCACATGGTCGTCGCCCTGCTGGCCGTGCTCAAGGCCGGCGGCGCGCACCTGCCCGTCGACCTGGCGTACCCGGCCGACCGCGTCCGGCTGATGCTCGACGACGCCGCGCCCGTCCTCCTGCTGACCGACAGCGCGACCGCCGGACAGCTGCCGGAGACCGGCCTGCCCCGCCTGCTGCTGGACGACCCGGCACTGGAGCGCGCCACGGCCGCCCTCCCCGGCACCGCCCCCACGGACGCGGACCGCACCTGCCCGCTGCTGCCCGACCACCCGGCGTACGTCATCTACACCTCGGGCTCCACCGGCCGGCCCAAGGGCGTGCTCGGACTGCACCGCGCCCTGGTCAACCGGCTGACCTGGTTCGCCGAGGAGCTCCCCGAGCAGCGGGAGGCCGCGATCCTGGCGAAGTCGCCGGTCAGCGTCATCGACGGGATCACCGAGCTGCTGGCGCCGCTGCTGTCCGGCGGCTCGACCGTCCTGGTCGACGCCGACACGGCCCGGAGCGTACCCGAGCTGGCGGCGGCCACGGCCCGGCACGGCATCGCCCGGCTCACCGTCGTGCCCAGCCTGCTGAACGCCTTCCTGGACAGCGCCGAGCCAACCGCCGTCGCGGACTGCGCGGTCTGGATCTGCAGCGGCGAGCAGCTGCCCGCCGCCACCGTCCGGGCGTTCCGGCAGGCCCTGCCCTCGGCCCGGCTGCTCAACTTCTACGGCGCCTCGGAGGCCGGTGCCGTCGCGACCCGGGGCGAGGTGTGCGCCGGGCCGGACGGCGCCGACACCCTGATCGGCCGTCCGATCTGGAACATGCGGGCGTACGTGCTGGACGACGGGCTGCGGCCGGTGCCCCCGGGCGTGGCCGGCGAGCTGTACCTGGCCGGCGCCGGACTCGCCCGCGGCTATGCCGGACGCCCCGGCCTCACCGCCACCCGCTTCCTCGCCTGCCCCTACGAGCCCGGCTCCCGGATGTACCGCACCGGCGACCTCGTCCGCTGGACCCCCGACGGCCAGCTCGGCTACCTCGGCCGCGCCGACACCCAGGTCAAGATCCGCGGCTTCCGCGTCGAACCCGGCGAGATCGAAGCCGTCCTCACCACCCACCCCGACGTCCGCACCGCCGTCGCCATCGCCCGTACCGACGGCCCCGCAGGCGCCACCCTCGTCGCCTACGTCACCCCCACCCCCGGCACCGCCCCCGACCCCGCCGCCCTGCGCGACCACACCGCCGACCACCTGCCCGACCACATGGTCCCGGCCGCCGTCCTCGTGCTCGACGAACTCCCCCTCACCCCGAGCGGGAAGATCGACCGCAACCGGCTGCCCGCCCCCGACTTCACCCCCGTCGCCGCCCGGCCGCCCCGCACCCCGGCCGAGGAGCGCCTCTGCGCCCTCTACGCCGAGGTCCTGGCCCTGCCCCGGGTCGGCATCGACGACAGCTTCTTCGACCTCGGCGGCCACTCGCTGCTGGCGACCAGGCTGGTCAGCCGGATCCGTACGGCACTGGGGTCGACCGTCTCGATCCGGGACGTGTTCGAGGCGCCGACCGTGGCCAGGCTGGCCGGCCGCCTCCACCGGGACCGCTCCGCGCGGCCCGCGCTGCGGCCCGGACCGCGCCCGGCCGCTCTGCCGCTGTCCTCCGCCCAGCGGCGGCTGTGGTTCCTGAACCGGCTGGAGCCCGGCTCGGCGGCCTACAACATGGCCTTCGCGGTCCGGCTCTCCGGGGCGCTGGACGTCACGGCACTGGAGGCGGCGCTGGCCGACCTGGTCGAGCGGCACGAGGTGCTGCGCACCGTCTTCCCCGAGACCGACGGCGAGCCCCGCCAGGAGGTCCTGGGCACCGAGGCCTGGACCGGACTCACCGTCCGGGAGACCTCCCCCGCCGAGGCCCCGGCGGAAGCCGCCCGCGAGGCGGCCCGCGGCTTCGACCTCGCGACCCGGCTCCCCGTCCGCGCGACGCTGCTGCGCACCGGCCCGGCGGAGCACCTGCTCCTGCTGATCGTCCACCACATCGTGGCCGACGGCTGGTCCGCCACCCCGCTGGCCCGGGACCTCTCACGGGCGTACGCGGCCCGGTCCACCGGCACCGCTCCGAGCTGGGAGCCGCTGCCGGTGCAGTACGCGGACTACACCCTCTGGCAGCAGGACCTCCTCGGCGACGACCACGACCAAACCTCCCTGGCCGCACAGCAGTTGGCGTACTGGACGGAGAACCTCGCCGACCTCCCCGAGGAACTCGCCCTGCCCTTCGACCGCCCCCGCCCCAAGGTCGCCACCCACCGCGGCGGCACCGTCCCCTTCCGCGTCCACCCCGACACCCACGACCGCCTCGCCCACCTCGCCCGCGACAACGGCGCCTCGCTCTTCATGATCCTCCAGGCCGCCCTCGCCGCCCTCCTCACCCGCCTCGGCGCCGGCCACGACATCCCCATCGGCTCCCCCATCGCCGGACGCACCGACGACGCCATGGAAGACCTCGTCGGCTGCTTCATGAACACCCTCGTCCTGCGCACCGACACCAGCGGCGACCCCGCCTTCACCCAACTCCTCGACCGCGCCCGGGAAACCGCCCTCAAGGCCTACGAACACCAGGACATCCCCTTCGAACGACTCGTCGAAGTCCTCGACCCCGCACGCTCCATGGGCCGCAACCCGCTCTTCCAGGTCATGCTGGCCCTCCAGAACAACACCCAACCGTCCCTGGACCTCCCGGGGTTGACGGCGACGGAGCAGCCGGTCGGGGCGGACGGCGCCAAGTTCGACCTGTCCCTGGCCGTCACCGAGCGCCGCCGCCAGGACGACTCCGCGAGCGGTTCCCCGGGCGACTCCGCAGGCGACTCCACGGGCGACTCCGCGGCCGGTCTCGTCGGCACCCTGGAGTACAACGCCGACGTGTTCGAGCCGGCCACCGCCGAGGCCCTGGCCGCCCGCCTGGTCCGATTGCTCGACCAGGTCGCCCGCGACCCGCGGACGCCGCTGTCCCGACTGGACGTCCTCACTCCGGAGGAGCACCGGCAGGTCCTCACCGAGTGGAACGACACCGCAGCCGACGACCCCGCCCTCACCGGTACCGCCACCACCGTCGTCGCCCTCTTCGAGGCCCAGGCCGCCCGCACCCCCGAGGCCGTCGCCGTCCTCACCGACACCACCGCCCTCACCTACGCCGAACTCGACGCCCGGGCCAACCGGCTCGCCCGCCACCTGGTCGACCGCGGGGTCGTCCCGGACCGGCCGGTGGCCCTGTCGCTGCCCCGGACGGCGGAGATGGTGGTGGCGCAGCTGGCCGTCCTGAAGAGCGGCGCCGCCTACCTGCCGGTCGACCCGGCGCTCCCGGCCGACCGCGTCCGGCTGATGCTCGACGACGCCGCGCCCGTCCTCCTGCTGACCGAACTCGCCATCGCCGCACGGCTTCCGCGCACCGGCGTGCCCACGGTCGTGCTGGACGACCCCGAGGTCGACGCCGCGCTGGCCGCCCTCGACGGCCGACCGCTGACCGACGCCGAGCGGGCCGCCCCGCTGCACGGCTCCCGGCTGGCCTACCTGCTCTTCACCTCCGGCTCCACCGGGCGGCCCAAGGGCGTCATGGTCGAGCACCGGTCGCTGCTGAACCTGCTGGTGTCCACCCGGGAGCGCTTCCCGCTGGAGGCCCACGACCGGCTGCTGGCCGTCACCACCTGGTCCTTCGACATCTCCGGCCTGGAGGTCTACCTGCCGCTGCTGTCCGGCGCGGGCCTGGTCGTCGGCGCGGAGGGCGTCGCCCTGGACCCGGCCGCGCTGGCCGCCTCCCTCGAACGCGACGGCATCACAATCATGCAGGCGACCCCGGCGCTCTGGCAGGAACTCGTGCTCCACCGCCCCGAGTCGGTGCGCGGCCTGCGCGTCCTGATCGGCGGTGAGGCGGTCCCGCCCGCCCTGGCCGACGCCCTGGCCGCCCGGGCCGACACCGTCACCAACCTGTACGGGCCGACCGAGACCACCATCTGGTCCACGGCGGCCGGGCTGGCGGGCGACGGGGTCGTGACGCTGGGCCGCCCGATCCGCAACACCCGGGCGTACGTGCTGGACGACGGGCTGCGGCCGGTGCCCCCGGGTGTGGCCGGCGAGCTGTACCTGGCCGGCGCCGGACTCGCCCGCGGCTACGCCGGACGCCCCGGCCTCACCGCCACCCGCTTCCTCGCCTGCCCGTTCGCACCCGGCGAGCGCATGTACCGCACCGGCGACCTCGTCCGCTGGACCCCCGACGGCCGACTCCTCTACCTCGGCCGTGCCGACACCCAGGTCAAGATCCGCGGCTTCCGCGTCGAACCCGGCGAAATCGAAGCCGTCCTCACCACCCACCCCACCGTCCGCACCGCCGTCGCCATCGCCCGCACCGACGGCCCCGCCGGCCCCACCCTCGTCGCCTACGTCACCCCCACCCCCGGCACCGCCCCCGACCCCGCCGCCCTGCGCGACCACACCGCCGACCACCTGCCCGGGTACATGGTCCCCGGCGCGGTCGTCGTGCTCGACGAACTCCCGCTCAACCCCAACGGCAAGATCGACCGCAACCGCCTCCCCGCCCCCGACTTCACCCCCGCCGCCGCGCGCCGCCCCCGCAACCCCGTCGAGGAGGCCCTCGGCGCGCTCTTCGCCGAGGTCCTCGGCCTCCCCGAGGTCGGCATCGACGACAGCTTCTTCGACCTCGGCGGCCACTCGCTGCTGGCGGTCCGGCTGGTCGGCCGGGCCCAGTCGGCCGGCCTCCGGCTGGCGGTGGCGGACGTCGTCCTGCACCGCACCGTCGCGGAACTGGCCAAGCGGGCCCGCCCGACCGCCTCCGCCGAACAGTCCGCGGACGCGTTCGCACCCGTCCTGCCGATCCGGCCGGACGGCGACGCGCCCCCGCTGTTCCTGGTGCACAGCGGACTCGGCTTCAGCCTGCCCTACCTGGGCCTGGCCCGGTACCTCGATCCGCGCTACCCGCTGTACGGCCTCCAGTCGCCCGCACTGGACGCCGCCGCCCCGCTGCCCGAGTCCATCCGGTCGGTGGCCGAGGACTACGTCCGGACCATCCGGCGGCTGCGGCCGCACGGCCCGTACCGGCTGCTCGGCTGGTCCTACGGCGGCGTGCTCGCCCACGAGATCGCCGTCCGGCTCCAGGAGGCCGGCGAACAGGTCGACTTCCTGGCCGACCTGGACGGCTATCCCGGCCGCACCGGCCGCGACGAGAGCGGCCAGGACGACCGCGAACTCCTGCTGCGCGCCCTGGAGGCGCTCGGCCACCGGCGCGACGAGCTGGCCGGCCCCGGCCGCACCCGCGCCGCCCTGCTCGACCTGCTGCGGCGCGAGGCCGGCCCGCTGGCCGACCTCGACGAGGAGTCGCTGCTGCGGCTGCTGCGGCTGTCGCGCCACCACGGCGCGCTGATGGAGCGCTTCACCCCCGGCCGGTTCACCGGGGACCTCCACCTGTTCGCGGCCGCCGAGGAGTGGACCGCGGACCAACTCGCCGACCAGACCGGCCGATGGGAGCAGCACGTGAACGGACGGGTGGTCGTCCACCGGATCGCCGCCGGCCATGAGTACCTGATGCACGCCGGTCCGCAGGCCGTCATCGGACGGCTCGTCGACGCCGAGCTGCGCCGCCTGGACGGGAGCCCGGAATGCTGACCGCCGTCACCCCCCGCCCCCGCTCGGCGCCGCTCGCCCTGCTCCTCGAATCCGTCACCGTCGCCGGACGGCGCCTGCGGCGGCTGCGCCGGGCACCCGGCCGGCTGATCGGCATCGTGATGAACCCGCTCATCTCGATGATCGTGCTCGGCTACCTGTTCCAGGGCTCGCTGTCCTTCTCCGGCCGCGGCAGCTACCAGGAGTACATCTTCGCGGGCGCGGCCGCCCAGGTCGGCCTGGCCGGGATCGGCCCGACCGCGGTCGCCGTCGCGGCGGACCTGCGCGGCGGCCTGGTCGACCGGTTCCGCAGCATGCCGATCTCCAGACCCGCCGTCCTGGTCGGCCACACCCTCGGCGACCTGGTCGTCGGGCTGATCGGCCTGGCCGTGGTCACGGCGGCCGGCCTGGCGTTCGGCTGGCGCCCGCACAGCGGCGTGCTGCCCTTCCTCGCCGGACTCGCCCTGCTCACCGCCTTCATGTACGCGATGCTCTGGGTCGGCCTGATGCTCGGGATGTTCTCCCGCACCATGGAGACCATCAACGTCGTCGCCGGGCTGGTCACCGTCCTGCTGACCTTCCTCTCCAACGCCTTCCAGTCCGTCGACCGGCTGCCGGGCTGGCTGCGGCTGGTCGCCGAGTGGAACCCGGTCAGCGCCGTGGTGACGGCCCTTCGGCGGCTGTGGGGCAACCCGGACGCGGCCGGCAGCGCCGCCACCCCGAGCCTCTCGCTCACCATCGCCGCCTCGCTCGGGACCGTCTTCGTCGTCACCGTGCTGCTGAGCCTGCGCCGCTACCGGTCCGCGGTCTCCTGACCCCGCCGTCCCGGCGCCGTCCTCCTGACCCGCCCCCGTCACAGAAACGGCCGACCATGCCCCTCCAGCCCCCGACGGTCGACGGAGCCTCCCCGCCCGTCGACCTGGCCACCGTCGACCTCGCCACGATCGACCTCACCGACCCGCACACCTACCTCGACCTCGACGTCCGCGCGATGTGGGCCCGGTTCCGCGCCGAACAGCCCGTCCACCTGCACCCGGCGACCGACCAGGGCCCGCCGTTCTGGGCGGTCTCCCGCCACGCCGACGTGCTCGCCGTCTACCGCGACAACAAGCGGTTCACCTCCGAACGCGGCAACGTGCTCGCCACCCTGCTGCAGGGCGAGGACTCCGCCTCCCGCCGGATGCTCGCCGTCACCGACGGGCCGCGGCACCGGGAGATCCGCAACCTGATGCTCCGGTCCTTCTCGCCCCGGGTGCTGGCCCCGGTGGTGGCCGGCGTGCACGAGCGGACCGCCGCGCTGCTCCAGGAGGGCCTGGCCCGCGGCTCCTTCGACTTCGTCACCGACCTCGCCGACCACATCCCGATCAACACCATCGGCGACCTGATGGGCGTCCCGGTCGAGGACCGCGAGCGCCTCGTCCACTGGAACACCCAGACCCTCTCCCGCACCAGCGCCGAGCACACCGCGACCGAGGAGTGGCTGGCCCGCAACGAGATCCTGCTCTACTTCTCCGACCTCGCCGCCAAGCGGCGCAAGCACCCCGGCGACGACGTGATCAGCGCCCTGGCGACCGGCACCGTCGACGGCGAGCCGCTCAGCCAGGAGGAGGTCGTCTTCAACTGCTACAGCCTGATCCTCGGCGGCGACGAGTCCAGCCGGATGTCCTCCATCGGCGCGCTCATCGCCCTCTCCCGGCACCCCGAGCAGTGGCGGGCGCTGAAGGACGGCTCGGTCGGGCTGGAGCCGGCCGTGGAGGAGGTCATGCGCTGGACCACCCCGGCCATGCACTTCGGCCGGCGCGCCGTGACCGACGTCGAACTCGGCGACCGGACGATCCGGGCCGGCGACGTCGTGACGCTCTGGAACAGCTCGGCCAACTTCGACGAGGAGGTCTTCGACCAGCCGAACCGCTTCGACCTGGCCCGCACCCCGAACAAGCACGTCGCCTTCGGCTACGGCCCGCACTTCTGCCTGGGCGCCTTCCTCGGCCGGACCCACGTCGAGGCGATGCTCGCCGCCCTGCGCGGCACCGTCGGCGGGATCGAGCTGCTCGGCGAACCGGTCCGGCTCTACTCCAACTTCGTCCACGGCTACAGCAGCCTCCCCGTCCGCCTCACCGCCTGACCGCCCTTCCTCCTCCTGCCTCGCCCCTCCTCGCCACCGACCGGGAGCCCCACATGGACATGGCCATCCGCGCCGAGGGCCTGCACAAGCGCCACCGGGACGTCGTGGCGATCGCCGACATCCACCTCGGCGTCCGGACCGGCACCGTCCTCGGCCTGCTCGGACCGAACGGCGCCGGCAAGACGACCACCGTGCAGATCCTCACCACCCTCACCACCCCGGACGGCGGCCACGCCGAGGTGGCCGGCTACGACGTCGTCCGCCAACCGCACGAGGTCCGGCGCCGGATCGGACTGGCCGGCCAGTACACCGCCGTGGACGAGGTCCTGACCGGCCGCGAGAACCTCGTCCTGCTCGGCACCCTGCTCCACCTCGGCCGCCGCGAGGCCCGCCGCCGGGCCGACGAACTCCTGGAACGCTTCCGCCTCGCGGACGCCGCCCACCGCCCCGCCCGCGCCTACTCCGGCGGCATGCGCCGCCGCCTCGACCTCGCCAGCTGCCTGATCACCGCACCCCCGGTGCTCTTCCTCGACGAACCCACCACCGGCCTCGACCCGGTGAGCCGGATGGAACTCTGGGGCCAGGTCCGCGAACTCGTCGACGGCGGCACCACGGTGCTCCTCACCACCCAGTACCTGGAGGAGGCCGACTACCTGGCCGACCAGATCGTGGTCGTCGACTCCGGCCGCGTCATCGCCGACGGCACCCCCGACGAACTGAAGCGCAAGGTCGGCAGCGAATGGCTGGAGCTGACCGTCGCCTCCCCCGCCGACGTCGCCCCGGCCCTCGTCGCCCTCCGCCCCGCCCTCACCGCCGAACCCACCGTCGACACCCAGAAGGGCCGGCTCTCCATCCCCCTCGACGACGGCCTCAACGACATCGCCACCGTCGCCGCCGTCCTGCGCCGCGCCGACATCCCCGTCGCCGACTTCACCATGCGCCGCCCCACCCTCGACGACGTCTTCGCCCACCTCACCGGCCACCCCACCCCCTGACCACCCCGCCTCGGGCACTACTCCGCCTCGGGCACCCCCCGGTGGATCTCGCTGATCACCGCCACGGTGGGTGTGGTCGGTTCACACGTCCGCCTGCGGGATGTCGGGGCTGCGGAGCTACGGGGCCAGGTCGACGGCCAGGCAGTTGTAGAAGGTCCAGGAGCGCTCGGGGTCGTGGGCGGTGTTCGCCGCGCCGCCCGGGCCGGTTGCCGCCTCCTCGGTCATGTCCTCGAAGCGGATGCGCTCGGGAAGGGTTCCGTAGCGTGCGTGCCGCGCTTCGGCGGCGGGATCGACTGCGGGCCGCTCGGCCATGGCCACTCTCCTCGTCGGCTATCGCGGGCGGCGCCCTCGCGGCGCCGGAGGCGGATTTCAGGGTGCATTCCACACCGTCACCTGTCAAGGCGGTGACGAAAACGCGCCCATCGCTCCCGCCTGCGCGCGCTTGGCCGATTCTGCCCTCGCGGCGCTTTGTTGAAGATGCAATGATCTTCCCTCGAGCCGGAACCGCCCGACGAGCCACCGGCCGATCCGGCAGTTCCCTCCCACCCGAGAAGGCGGATCGCATGTTCACACCCGAGACGAAACTCCGCGGCGCAGCCGTCACCGTCGCCCTGGCCGCGGCCCTGGTCGGCCTCGGCGCCGGGACGGCCGGCGCCGCGGGCTGGCCGCCCCTGCAGCCGGGCGCGCGCCTCTACTCCTCCACCTACGGGCAGGGGTTCGCCACCACCGTCGACCTCACCGACCTCGGCACCTGCCACACCCTGTGGCCCGGCGCCCGCTCGGTGCAGATCGCCAACGGGGGCGCCACGCTGGCGCTGTACGCCGAGGCAGACTGCAACGGCCCCGGGTGGCTCAGCGGAACGCTGGCCCAGGCAAACCTCCCGCGGACCGCCCTGAGCTACCGGGTCCTCCAGGCGTAACACCTCCCGGCGCGGCGCCCTCCCCCTCGGGCGCCGCGCCCACGCATGTCCTCGTTTCGTCACCCCTTTGACAGGTGACGCAAGCGCGTGGAAACCTGTCGTCACCGGCTGGAGCAGTTACTTACCGATGAGGACACCCACCATGGCAGTCGTACGCTTCCATCTCGTCTCCACGCTCGGCACGGAGGACGTCCTGGCGGTGCTGACCGACTTCGGCCCCTCCCGCGCCGAGGCCTGGCCGACGATCGACGCCGAACACTTCGAGGTCCACGCGCTCGGCGACACCTGGGCCGAGGTCACCGAGGGAACCGCCGCCGCCTGGGAGCGCGCCCGCTACGAGTGGGAGCCGGGCGGCCGCACCGTCACCGTCACCACCCTCGACTCCAAGCTCTTCGGCCCGGGCGGCGGCTGGGTCTTCCGGATGACCCCCGAGGGCGACGGAACCCGGGTCGACGTCCAGCTGACGCGGCAGCCGGGCACCCTCAAGGGCAGGATGCTCGCCGCGCTGCTCCCCGTCGCCGCTCCGCCGGCCCTGCGCAAGTCCTTCGCGGGACCGCTGCGGGTCCGGTGATCCACCGCACGGACTGATCCACTCCCGAAGGGGCCGACAGCACCCGCTGTCGGCCCCTTCGCCGTCCCCCGCCCGCCCCGCGCGCGACGCACGAAGGCCCGGCCC
>NZ_JBHVEU010000053.1:0-29369 GCF_042802075.1 Kitasatospora sp. NPDC057518 | reverse complement strand
CAGCCCCTCGACGGACCGCGGCGCAGCGGCTTCACCGGGCGTCAGCGCGCCCCGGTCACACGGCCTGCCAGAGCGCCGGGACGATCGGCGGCTCCCAGCCGACCTGGGCGGTGTGGCCCTGGAGGCAGCGGTAGCTGACCCCGTTGTAGGTCACCACGTCGCCCGCCTGGTAGGTGGTGCCGGGCGTCCAGGTGCCACCCGGGTTCGGCGAGTCGTTGCCCACCACCAGGGAGAAGCTGGTGCTGTGGGTGGCCGAGCCGGTCCCGGTCAGGGTGATGGTGTAGGTGCCGGTGGCGGTCGAGGCGGCGGTGGCGACGGTGAGCGTCGCCGAGCCGCCGGACTGCACCGAGGACGGGTTGAAGGAGACGGTCACGCCGGCCGGGGCGCCCGAGGCGGTCAGGTTGACCGTCTGGGCCGAGCCGGAGGTGGTCGAGGTGGCGACCGTCGCGGTGGTGGTGTCACCGGGCTTGACGGTGGCGGTGGTCGGGTTCACCGAGAGGGAGAAGTCGTTGGCGGGCGCGGTGCCGCCGACCGAGGTCTTCCAGATGGTGTACGCCACGCCGTCGGCGTTGCGGTTCAGCACCGTCGCGTCGACGTTGCTGGTGGTGTCGCAGGACGAGTGGTAGCAGGAGTCGTAGGAACGCCCCGCCGTGCCGCCCCACTTGGCCGCCTGCGCCGAGGTCTTGGTGGCATCGGCGCCGGCCGCGTAGCCCGAGGTCGGGATGCCGGCCTGCTGGAAGGAGTAGTCGTCCGAGCGGCCCTGGCCCTCGACGTTCTCCTCCGGCTTGAGGTTCAGCGAGTCCCAGTAGGCCTTCATCGGGGCCGACGCCGCGGAGTTGATGTTGTTGATGAAGTAGCCGGCGTTGGGCGAGCCGACCATGTCGAAGTTGTAGTACGCCTTGATCGCGGAGCGCTGGGCGGAGCTCAGCTGGCCGACGTAGGACTGCGAGCCCTGGAGGCCCTGCTCCTCACCGGTCCACCAGCCGAACCGGACGTGCCGGGTCAGGCTGGGGTTCTGCTGGGCGAGCACGAGCGCGTTCTCCAGCAGGACGGCCGAGCCGGAGCCGTTGTCGTTGATGCCGGGGCCGGCCGAGACGCTGTCCAGGTGGGCGCCGAACATGGTGACCTGGTCGGACGGGCCGCCGGGCCAGTCGGCGATCAGGTTGTTGGACTGGTAGCTGCAGGAGGTGCAGGTCTGCTCGGTGACGTTGTAGCCGGCCGCCTGCAGCTTGGCCTTGATGTACGCGATCGACTGGCTGTGCCCGGCGCTGCCCGCCCGGCGGTGGCCGCCGTTCTGGTTGGCGATGGTGTTCAGCTGGGACAGGTGGGCCTGGACCTTGGCGACGTCGATGTCGGGCGCGGGCCCGCCGGGGTTGCCCCCGCCGCCGACCGTCAGGCCGTACTGGGCGGTGTGGGTGGTGGCGCCGGCGGTGCCGGTGACGGTGATCTGGTAGGTCCCGGCCACGGCCGCCGCGGAGGCGGACAGGGTCAGGGTGGAGGAGGAACCGGCCTGCACCGACGAGGGGTTGAAGCTCGCGGTGACGCCCGCCGGGAGGCCGGAGGCGGTGAGGCCGACGGTCTGCGCGGTGCCGGAGGTGACGGCGGTGCTCACCGTCGACGAGGTCGAGGCGCCGGGCTGGACGGAGCCGGACGCCGGGCCGAGCGACAGCGAGAAGTCGTTGTTGCCGGACGGCGTGCAGGTCGGGTCGCCGCTCTGGGCGGGGACGCTGACGGCGTCCCAGGCGGCCTTGGTGCGGTTGAAGAAGGCGCAGGTGGCGTCGAGGCTCTTGGCGGCGGTCAGGGTGGCCGTGCGGTAGCGCTTGTAGGTCATGCCGCTGGTCTTGAGCAGCATGCCGCCGTAGAAGACCCGGCCGGCGTCCTTGATGCCGATGCCGGTGACGGAGGAGTTGTTGCAGGTGGGGCTGGTGGGCTTGCCGCCGCCGGGGTTGGAGCCCTCGGCCAGCAGGTAGAACCAGTGGTTCAGCGGGCCGGCCGCCGCGTGCTCCTCGGTCTGCGGGATCGACGCCGAGTAGCAGTTCGGGTCGTTGTTGACGAGCGAGGGGTTGTACATGTTGCGGATCGGGCCCTGGCCGACCAGGTTGATCATCTCGCCGACGGTGTAGTCCGGGGAGTCGTACGGGGCGGGCTCGTTGGCGTACGACTCGGTCAGCGCGCCCATGATGTCGCCGGTGGCCTCACCCAGGCCGGACTCGTTGTTGGCGCCGCCCGGGGTGTACTGGTCGATGCCGTGGCCGAACTCGTGGCCGACCACGTCGATCGCCGCGATCCACTCGTTGGCCTGGCTGTGGCCGATGGATATCGTGCTGCCGTCCCAGTAGGCGTTGACGTCGTTGAGGCCGACCTTGACCGGCCAGCTGCCGCCGTTCCCGTTGTGCCCGTTGCGACCGAGCCAGTCGCGGAGCATGTCCCATTCCTTCTGGGCCGCGAACATCGCGTCGCCGCAGCCGGTCTCCTTGGTGGACGGGCTGCCGTTGCCCCAGGAGTCGCTGGACTTGGAGAAGACCTGCCCGGTGCTGTAGTCGGAACACGACAGGCCGGGCCGGTTCGGGTCGCGCAGCGAGTACGAGCCGCCCGAGCTCGTGGTGCTGATGGTGACCGGGGCGGGGCCGTTCCACTTGCTGTTGATGGTGCCCGCACGGACGTCGTCGTAGCTGTCGAGCACCTCGCCGGTGGCCGCGTCCACGAAGACGTGCAGCGTGCTGGGCGCCGACGCGGTGCGGCCCTTGAGGACGGTCTCCCAGGCGAGCCGACCGGTGCCGTCCTTGACCCGGACGACCAGGCGGGGGGAGTCCGCCGAGTCCACGGTGGCCAGTTTCGTCCGGGCGGTCTTCTCCGCGTCCGCCGCGCTGACCTGCGGGGTGGTCGAGCCGCCGACCGGTCCGGTGGCGGCGGACTGCAGGGCGCGGACCTTGCCCTGGGAGTCGGCGAGGACGACCGCGTCGCCGCCGACCACCGGCAGGCCGTGGTAGCTGCGCTCGTACGAGACGGAGTAGAGGCCGCCGAGCCAGGGGGTGACGGTCTTGCGCTCGTAGGTCTCGCCCGGGCCCTTGGCCAGCGCGTCCAGCCCGGCGTTCGCGGCCGCGTCGGCGGCGTTGACGGCGGCGGCCAGGGCGCTCGGCGGCGCCGAGGAGGGAGAGGGGGTGGGCGCGGCGGTGGCCGGGCCCGCGGCGGCGGCGATCATGCCGGCCAGCACGGTCAGGGTGGTCGCCGTGGTCAGCAACCTGCCTGCGGTGACTCTGCGTTGCATCGAGGCTCCTCGCATGTGGGGGTCCTCGACCGCGGACGGCTAGGGGCTGGTGGCACACCGCGGGGCCGTATCAGGGGGACGGCCGTGCGGGCCGTCCGCGCTCGGGTGCCCGAACCCTCACACGGCGTCATGCCCAGGTCAATGCCCGGTGCGCGCGGGGCAAGGGGTTGGCAAATTCCGTCAAGCCCGTCGGTCCGGCTTTGCGTCAAGCTGGGCTTTTCTTCAAGTGGTTGAGACCACCTCATGTACGAGGCGGGTGGCCATCGAGTACCGTCCTCCTGATCCGAGTCGTCGGAATCACTGGAATCGTCGACAGGCCCGGCGGCCGGCCGGGGACGACGCGCCCGGGGAGGCAGCCGTGCAGCGGAACCGTGTGGCCCCTGCGGCGGCGGTGCCGGCACCGCCGACCGGCCGGGGGCAGGACGCCTGGCGGGAGTTCGGCGCCCGGCTGCGGCACTGGCGGCGCCGGGCGGGCCTCACCCAGGCGCAGCTCGGCGCCGGGATCGGCTACGACCACACCGCCGTCAGCAAGATCGAGCACGGCGCCCGCCGGGTCACCCCCAGGGTCGCCGACCGGATCGACGACCTCCTCGGCGCCGCAGGGGAGTTGAGCGCCGCCTGTCAGCGCGCCGAGAACGCCGAACTGTGCGACCCGGACGCCATCTCGCCCGCCCTGCTCCGGCCCCCGCTGCCGGGCGGCGCACCGTCCGGCCCGCCCACCCCGCCCCCGGCGCCCGCTCCGCCGCGACTGCCGGACTACGGGCTGCTCTGTCCGCTGCACGGCGCCGAGGGCTGCGCCGTCCCCGAGCCCGGGGAACTCGCGGCCCTGCACGCAGAGTTCTGCTCCGCCGAGGCGCTCGCCGACCCGGCCGCGGCCCGCCCGCTGGACGCCGTCACCGCACACGCCCTGACCGGCCTGCTCGCCGCCCGCCTGCGCTCCGGCGAGACCGGCGACCGCCCGGTCCTGGTCGCCGCCGTCGAGCGCACCCTGCGCGCGGTGCTCGCCAGGCTCGCCACCGCCCCCGCCGGGCAGCGCGGCCCGCTGGTCCGGCTGGCCGCCGAGCACGCCCACGCGGCCGGCGCGCTGCGGATGCAGGACGGCCGCAACGCCACCGCGATGGCCTGCTACGACCGCGCCCTCACCTGGGCCGGGCTGGCCGCGGACCGGGCCACCCAGGTCGGCACGCTCAGCGACATGAGCATCCTGGCCCGGCTGGACGGCGACCCGGTCGCCGCCCTCGGCTACGCCCGCGAGATCGAACGGGCCGCCCCGGACCGGCACTGGGCCGGCGCGATGGGCCGGATCAGCCGGGCCCGGGCGCACGCGCTCACCGGCGACGTGCGGGCGACCGTCCGGCAGATCGACCTGGCCCGGTCGCACCTGGACCACATCGGCGCGGAGGACGAGGTCGACGTGCCCTGGCTCTCCATCGCCTCGATGAGGATGCGGGTCGAGTCCGCCGCGGCGGCCGCGCTGCGCGACCTCGCCGCCGCCACCGACGACCCCCGGCTGGCCCGCCGGGCGCTGGACGCCACCGAGACCGCCCTCGGCCTGCTCGGCCCGGACCAACTGCCCTCCAGCCGTCTGCTCTTCATCGTCCGCGCGGCCGACTGCCACGTCTGCGCGCACGACCCGGCCACGGCCGTCGACCTGCTCGGCCCCGCCCTGGAGGCGACCGGCGCGACCGCGCTGCCCGCGCTGGTCGAGTACGAACTGCGCGGTCTGCGCGACCGTCTCGCGGCGCACGCGCCCCGTGCCGCACACCGATGGGCGGAGCCGGCCCGCTCCTGACCCGGGGGCGCTCCTGGAGTCGCGGCGCCGGCCGTGGGATATGGCCGGATCGATAGCCGCGCGGGGCGGCGCAGAAGGGGCGCGCATCAGCGCTCGAAGATCTGCACGACTGTTGTCACACACCGTCAAGTCCCGCTTCTTCTCGACAATGCGCCCCCTTCGCGCCGCACAGACGTCAACTTCGTGCGCGTATAGTCCGCCGATCGGGTCATTCATGGAGTTAACACGTCGAATGACTGTCACGGCGCGCGTCGCCCGCTAGAGTCTCTGACGTTTCCAGTCGTTAGTCCGCGAAGAACGGGGGGCGCGTGCTGTCAGCCATTGCCCGCCGGCTCGCCCATCCGCTGCTGCTCCTGGGTGTGCTGTGCACAGCCGTCGCGACCCTGCACTTCCGCTGGGGACCGGACCGGGTCTCCCCGCTCTTCCTGATCGCCGTCCTCGTCTACCTGGCGGTCCTGGAGCGGGTGATCCCGTACCGGACCGACTGGCATCCGAGCCGACGTGAACTCGGCTGGTACAGCGTCTACTTCGCGCTGAGCATGGTCGGCGGCGCACTGGCCCAGGGGCTGGTGGCGACGCTGGTGCAGGTGCTCGGCCCGGCCCACCCGGCGCTGCCGTTCGCGGTGGAGATCCCACTCGCGCTGCTGGTCGGCTCGCTCGGCGACTACCTCGTGCACCGCTGGTCCCACCGCAACAGGTGGCTCTGGCGGCTGCACGGGGTGCACCACGTCCCGGACAAGGTGAACGTCGCGAACAACGGCGTGAATCATTTCCTGGACGTGTTCGTCGCGCAGTCCGTGGTGCAACTGTCGCTGGCGCTGATCGGATTCTCGGCGGATTCAGTGTTCGTGGTCGGAATATTCGTCCTGGCTCAGGGGTATTTCGTCCACGCCAACATCGAAGTCCGCATCGGTCCGCTCGGCCACGTCCTGGCCGGGCCGGAACTCCACCGCCTGCACCACAGCACCGACCTCGCCGAAGCCGGCCACTACGCCTCCGACCTCTCGCTCTGGGACCACGTGTTCGGGAGCTTCACCTGGCGGCCCGGCCGAGTGCCGAAGGCCGTCGGCCTCACCGACCCGGCCGCGTTCCCCGCCACCGGCGAACTCGGCGCCACCCTGCTGCACCCCTGGCGCCGGGCGAAGACCACCGAGCAGTCCGTCTGACACCCGGCCCGAGCGGCCGCTCCCACCTGCCCGTGTCCCCGGCGCCACGCCATCACCACCCCGGATTGGATCATGACCTCCTCGCCCTTCGCCGTGCCCCGCGAACGCATCGCGATCACCGGTATCGGCTGCCGCCTGCCGGGACACGCCAACGACCACCGGTCCTACTGGCGCAACCTGATCGAGGGCCGGGACTGTCTCATTGAGACGCCCGCCGACCGCTACGACACCGGCACCCTGGGCAGCAGGGACCGGGCCAAGCCGGGGCGGCTGATCGGCGGCCGGGGCGGCTACATCGACGGCTTCGACACCTTCGACCCGGACTTCTTCGGGATCAGCCCGCGCGAGGCCGAGCACATGGACCCGCAGCAGCGCAAGCTCCTGGAGGTCAGCTGGGAGGCCCTGGAGGACGGCGGCCTGCGCCCCGGCGAGCTGGCCGGCCGGGAGGTCGGCGTCTACATGGGCGCCTTCACCCTCGACTGGAAGATCCTCCAGTTCGCCGACCTCGACTTCGCCACCATCGCGGCGCACACCGCCACCGGCACCATGATGACGATGGTGTCCAACCGGATCTCGCACTGCTTCGACTTCCGCGGGCCGAGCGTCTCGATCGACACCGCGTGCAGCTCCTCGCTGGTCGCGGTCCACCTCGCCTGCCAGAGCCTGCTCCGCGGCGAGACCGAACTCGCCCTGGCCGGCGGTGCGTTGCTGCACATGGCGCCGCAGTACACGATCGCCGAGACCAAGGGCGGCTTCCTCTCCGCGGACGGCCGTTCGCGCGCCTTCGACGCCTCCGCGGACGGCTACGTCCGGGCCGAGGGCGTCGGCGTGGTCGTGCTCAAGCGGCTCTCCGACGCGCTGCGGGACGGGGACCCGGTGCACGCCGTCATCCTCGGCACCGGCGTCAACCAGGACGGCCGCACCAACGGCATCACCGTCCCCAGCGCGGACGCCCAGGTCACCCTGATCGAGCGGGTCTGCGCCGAGGCCGGGGTGCTGCCCGGCAGCCTCCAGTACGTCGAGGCGCACGGCACCTCCACCCCGGTCGGCGACCCGATCGAGGCCGCCGCCCTCGGCCGGGTGCTCGGCGTCGGCCGCCGCGCCGGGGACCGCTGCTACGTCGGCTCGGTCAAGACCAACATCGGGCACACCGAGGCGGCGGCCGGCGTCGCCGGGCTGATCAAGACCGCGCTCGCGATCAAGCACCGCCGCATCCCGCCGCACCTCAACCTGGAGCGGCCCAACCCCGGCATCGACCTCGACGCGCTGCCGTTCGAGATCCCGACCGCCCCGGTGGACTGGCCCGAGCACCGGGGCCCGGCCCGGGCCGGCGTCAACTCCTTCGGCTTCGGCGGCACCAACGCCCACGTCCTGCTGGAGGAGCCGCCGCGGCCCGGGCCCGCCGCACCGGTGGCCGAGCCGGCCCGCACGGTGCTGCCGCTGAGCACCAAGGACGCCGCCGGACTGCCCGAACTGGCCGCTGCCGTACGGCAGGAGCTCGCCGGCGGGTCGTCTCTCGCCGACCTCGGCCACACCCTGGCGCACCGCCGCCAGCACCTGCCCGAGCGGCTCGGCGTGGTCTACTCCACCCGGGAGGACCTGGACGAGGCGCTGGCCGCGTACGAGCGCGGCGAGGAGCACCCCCGGGTGGTCCAGGGCCACGCCCGGGAACGCCGGCAGCGCCGGCTGGCCTGGGTGTTCACCGGCATGGGTCCGCAGTGGTGGGGCATGGGCCGGGGGCTGTACGAGCACGAGCCGGTCTACCGGGAGGCCGTGCGGGCCGTCGACCGGGAGATCCGCGCGCAGGCCGGCTGGTCGCTGCTGACCGAGCTGGACCGCGACGAGGCGGACTCCCGGATGGCCGAGACCTGGCTGGCCCAGCCCGCCAACTTCGCCGTCCAGGTGGGGCTTTCGGCGCTCTGGCGGAGCCACGGCCTGCGCCCCGACGCGGTGGTCGGCCACAGCACCGGCGAGGTCGCCGCCTTCCACGAGGCCGGGGTCTACGACCTGGCCGACGCCGTCCGGGTGGTGCTCGCCCGCAGCCGGCTCCAGCAGCGCCTGGCCGGCACCGGCACCATGCTCGCGGTCGGCCTGCCGGAGGCCGAGGCGGAGCGCCGGATCCGCCCGTACCGCTCCCAGATCTCGCTCGGCGCGGTCAACAGCCCCTCCGCGGTGACCCTGGCCGGGGACGCCGAGGCCCTCGGCGAACTGGCCGAGGAGCTGCGCCAGCAGGGCGTCTTCGCCCGCCTGCTGGACGTCGAAGTCCCGTACCACAGCGTGCGGATGGACCCGATCCGCGGCGAGCTGGTGGCCGCGCTCGCCGCCATCAAGCCCCAGGCGGCCCGGCTGCCGCTCTACCTCACCGCCCGCGAGGGGCTCGCCCGCGGGCCGGAGCTGGACGGCGAGTACTGGTGGCAGAACGTCCGCAACCCGGTGCGCTTCCGGGCCGCCGTCGAGCGGATGGCCGAGGACGGGCACGGGCTGTTCCTGGAGCTCGGCCCGCACCCGGTGCTCGGCCACGCGATCCGCGAGTGCGCGGAGCAGGCGCACACCCTGCCGTCGATCCGCCGGCAGCAGGACGAGCCCGAGCGCCTCGCCCGCAGCCTCGCCGAACTGCACACCCTCGGCGTCGAGTTGAGCTGGGACGCGCTGCACCCGGCCGGCCGCCCGGTGCCGCTGCCGGCCTACCCGTGGCGGCGCGACCGGTACTGGGTGGAGCCCAAGCCGGTCGAGCAGGTCCGGCTCGGGCGGCTGGACCACCCGCTGCTCGGCCGCCGCACCGCGAGCGCCCAGCCCGGCTGGACCGGCACCCTCGACCCCGAGCGGCTGCCCTACCTGACCGACCACCGGATCGAGGGCCAGGTGGTCTTCCCGGCCGCCGGGTACCTGGAGATGGCCGCCCAGGCCGTCCGCACCCTGACCGGCGGCACCGAGGTGACGCTGGCCGAGATCGAGCTGAACCGGGCGCTGTTCCTCTCCGAGGCCGAGCCCGTCCCCGTCCAGCTCGGCTACGCGCCGGAGGACGCCCGCTTCACCATCGCCTCCACCCCGGCCGGCGGCGAGCCGACCGTGCACGCGGGCGGCCGGGTCCGCACCGGCCAGCGCCGCTCCTACGGCCCCGCGCCGGACCTGGACGCCCTGCGCGCCCGGGGGCGGCACCTGGACGGCCCGGACTGCTACCGGCAGCTGGCCGAACGCGGCTACGACTACGGCCCCGCCTTCCAGGCCATCGCCGAGGTGTGGGCGGGCCCTGGCGAGGCGCTGGCCCGGATCCGGCCGACCACCCAGCTCGGCCCGGACGCGGCCGACCACCACCTCCACCCGGTGCTGCTGGACGGCTGCTTCCAGACCCTGCTCACCACCCGGCTGGCGGTGCCCGAGGGCGGCAGCGTTCGGCTCCCCGTCTCGATCGCGGAGGTCCGGCTCGACGCGATCGGCGACCGCCCGCTCTGGGTGCACGCCACCGTCACCCGGGACAGCGGCGAGGAGCTCGTCGGCGACCTCGCGCTCTACACCGAGGACGGCACCCCGGTCGGCCGGGTCACCGGCTTCCGGGTCGCCGACGTCGCCCAGGCCCCGGCCTCCGTCGGGCTGTCCACCATCGACGGCTGGCTCACCGAGGTCGACTGGGTGGCCGCCGCCGAGGCGCCCCTCGACGAGACCCCCGGCGACCTGCTGCTCTTCGCCGACGAGGGCGGCCTCGGCGACCGCCTGGCGGCCCTGGCCGCCGGGCGCGGCACCCGCTGCCACCTGGTCCGGCCCGGAGACGAGTACCGGCACGGCGAGGGGCACTCGACCGTCCGGCCCGACTCCGCCGAGGACGTCCGGCGGCTGCTCGCCGACCTCGACCCAGCCTTCGGCACCGTCGTCCACCTCTGGAACCTCGACCAGCCCGCGCTGGCCGCCACCGCCGCCGACCGGCTCGGCCCGCTCGCGACCCTCGGCGCCTACTCCCTGATCACCCTCGCCCAGGCCCTGCCCGCCGCCCGCCCGGACGGCCGGCTGCACATCGTCACCCGGGGCACCCAGCCCGCCGCCCCCGGCGACCGGGTCGAACCGCTCGGCGCCCCCGCCTGGGGCATCGGCCGGGTGCTGTGGCAGCAGGAGCTGGTCGCCCAGCGCGGCACCCTGATCGACCTCGACCCGGCCGTCGACGCCGCCGAGCAGGCCGAGGCGCTGCTCGCCGAACTCGCGGCCCGGGACGAGCAGGAGATCGCCCTGCGGGCCGGCGTCCGGCTCACCAGCCGGCTGCGGCAGGCCGAGGGCCTCACCCGCCCGCTGCCGCCGGTCCTCCGCCCCGACGGCAGCTACCTGGTCACCGGCGCCTTCGGCGCGCTCGGCCGACTGCTCTGCCGCACCCTCGTACGGCGCGGCGCCCGGCGGCTGATCCTGGTCGGCCGCACCGCCCTGCCGGAGCGCTCGGAGTGGGCGTACACCGACCCGGACACCCCCGTCGGCGAGCGGATCGCCTTCCTGCGCGAACTCCAGGCGCTCGGCGCCGAACCGCTGCTCGCCCCGGTCGACGTCACCGACGAGGCCGCCCTCGCGGGCTGGCTCGCCGACTACCGGCAGCGCCAACTCCCGCCGATCCGGGGCGTGTTCCACCTCGCCGGGCAGGTCAAGGACACCCTGCTGGCCCAGATGGACCGTCCGGCCTTCGATGCCGGCTACGGCCCCAAGGTGGTCGGCGGCCACCTGCTGCACCGGCTGCTGGGCGACGAACCGCTCGACCACTTCGTGCTGTTCGCCTCCGTCGCCTCGCTGCTCACCACCGCCGGACAGACCAACTACGCGGCGGGCAACGCCTTCCTGGACGCCCTGGCCCACCACCGCAGGGCCGAGGGGCTGCCCGGGCTCAGCCTGGACTGGGGCCCGTGGGCCACCGGCATGATCGAGGAGCTGGGCCTGGTCGCTCACTACCGCGACGCCCGCGGCATGAGCTCGCTGCCGCCGGACGCCGGAACGGCCGTCCTGGAGCGCGTCCTCGGCCAGGACCGCGCCCAGCTGCTGGTCGCCACCGTGGTCGACTGGCCGACCTTCCTCGCCTGGTACCCGGCGCCGCCGCCGCTGGTCGCCGACCTCGCGGCGAGCGCCGCCGAGCAGGCCCCGGCCGAGACCGGCGGCTTCCTGGACGCGTACCGCGCGGCCGACCCGCAGGCCCGCCGGGAGCTGGTGGCAGACCGGCTGACCGCCGCCGCCGCGGCCGTGCTGCGGATCGCCGCCGAACGGATCGACGCCGACACGAGACTCGGCGCGCACGGCCTGGACTCGCTGCTCGCCATGGAGCTGCGCGCCCGGGTGCACGGCGAACTGGGCGTCGCCCTGCCGGTGGTGGCCCTGCTCAGCAACGGCAGCCTCGGCGACCTGGTCGACCTGCTCACCGAGGGCCTGGCCGAGCGGCTCGCCGCCGCCGGCAGCCCGGCTGAGGCCGAGGTGGAGCTGTACGCCGACGAGTCCCGCTTCCCGCTCACCCACAACCAGCAGGCGCTCTGGTTCCTGCGCCTGCTGCACCCGGACGGCTTCGCGTACAACATCGGCGGCGCCGTGGAGGTCCGCGCGGAGCTCGACCCGGAGCTGATGTTCGGGGCCTTCCGGTTCCTGGTCGCCCGGCACCCCGAGCTGCGCGCCGCCTTCACCGCCGAGGAGGGCCGCCCGGTCCAGCGCATCCGGGAGGAGGTCGAGGCCGACACCGGGCTGTTCGACGTCGAGGGCCGGCCGTGGGAGGAGATCCACGACCTGATCGTCCGCGAGTACCGGCGGCCGTACGACCTCGCCGAGGACCCGCTGGTCCGGCTGCGGCTGTTCCGGCGCGGGCCGGACCGCTGGGTGCTGATGAAGGCCGTCCACCACATCGTCTCGGACGCGATCTCCACCTTCACCTTCATCGAGGAGCTGTTCGAGGTCTACGAGGCGCTGCGCCAGGGCCGCACCCCGGAGCTGCCCCCGGTGCCCGCCCGCTACCTGGACTTCCTCAACCGCCAGAACCGCTTCCTGGCCGGGCCCGAGGCCCGGCGGATGCTCGACTACTGGCGCGGCCACCTGCCGGCCGAGATGCCGGTGCTGGCGCTGCCCACCGACAAGCCGCGCCCGGCCGTGCAGACCCACAACGGCGCCTCCGAGTTCTTCCAGCTGGACGCCGAACTCACCGCCAGGGTGCACGAGTTGGCCCGCGCCAACGGCGCCACCCCGTTCATGGTGCTGATCGGCGCCTACTACCTGCTGCTGCACCGCTGGTCCGGGCAGCCGGACATCGTGGTCGGCAGCCCGGTCACCGGCCGCACCCAGGAGGAGTTCGCCTCGGTCTACGGCTACTTCGTCAACCCGCTGCCGCTGCACGTGAGCCTGGCCGGGGAGCCGACCGTGGCCGACCTGCTGGCCCGGGTGCGGGAGAGCGTGCTCGGCGGGCTGGACAACCAGGAGTACCCCTTCCCGCTGCTGGTCGAGCAGTTGGGGCTCCAGCACGACCCGAGCCGCTCCGCGGTGTTCCAGGCGATGTTCATCCTGCTCACCCACAAGGTCGCCGTGGAGCGCTTCGGCTACCGCCTGGAGTACATCGAACTCCCGGAGGAGGAAGGCCAGTTCGACCTCACGCTGTCCGCCTACGAGGACCGCGCGGACGGCTGCTTCCACTGCGTCTTCAAGTACAACTCCGACCTCTTCGAGCCCGCCACCGTCCAGCGGCTGGCCGCGCACTACCGCAACCTGCTGGACGCCATGACCCGCGCCGCCGAGGGCGAGCCGGTCGGGCGGCTGCGGATGCTGGGCGAGGCCGAACGGCGGGAGATCCTCACCGGCTTCAGCGGCGCCGAGCGCCGGATCGAGCACGACACCCCGGTGCCGGAGCTGATCGCCAAGGCCGCCGCCGAGCGGCCGGAGGCGGTCGCGGTGGTCGCGCCCGGCCGGGACGGCGTCCGCCGGCTGACCTACGGCGAACTGGACCGGCAGTCCCAGCGCACCGCCGTACGGCTGCGCGAACTCGGCGTCGGCGAGGGCTCGGTGGTCGCGGTCTGCCTGGACAAGTCGCCCGAGCTGATCAGCACCCTGCTGGCGATCTGGCGGGCCGGCGCCGCCTACCTGCCGCTCGACCCCGGGCACCCGGCCGACCGGCTCGCCCACCAGGTCACGGACGCCGGAGCGGCGCTGGTGGTGGTCGACCAGCGGCGCCCGCTCCCGGCCGACCTGCCCGCCACACCGGTCACCCTGGAGGAGCTGGACCGGCCCGTGCTGGGGGGCGCCGTACCGCTGCCCGCCGCCGACCCGGACCGGGCCGCCTACCTGATCCACACCTCGGGCTCCACCGGCCGTCCGAAGGGGGTCCGGGTCGACCACCGCAACCTGGCCGCCGTCACCGCCGGCTGGCGCGCCGAGTACCGGCTGGACACCGAGGTCCGGGTGCACCTCCAGATGGCCGGCACCGCCTTCGACGTCTTCTCCGGCGACCTCGCCCGGGCGCTCAGCACCGGCGGCACCCTCGTCCTGGTCGACCGCGAGCTGCTCTTCGACACCACCCGGCTGTACCGGGTGATGCGCGAGGAGGCCGTGGACGGCGGCGAGTTCGTGCCCGCCGTGGCCCGCGCGCTGCTGGCCCACTGCGAGCGCGAGGGCCTGCCGCTGGACTTCCTGCGGCTGCTGATCGTCGGCTCCGACTCCTGGAAGGCCGCCGAGCACCAGCGGGTGCGCGCCCTGTGCGGCCCGCGGACCCGGCTGGTCAACTCCTACGGGCTGACCGAGGCCAGCGTCGACAGCACCTACTACGAGGGCGCCACCGACCGGCTGGAACCCGGCCGGATGGTGCCGATCGGCCGCCCGTTCCCGAACAGCGCCGTGTACGTCCTGGACCCGTACGGCGAGCCCGTCCCGGTCGGCGTGCCCGGCGAACTGTGGATCGGCGGCGCGGGCGTCGCGGCCGGCTACCCCAACGACCCGGAGCAGACCGCCCGGCGCTTCGTCACCCTGGACCTCGACGGCACGCCCGCGCGGCTCTACCGCACCGGCGACCTCGGCCACTGGGACGCTGCGGGCACCGTGCACCTGCTCGGCCGGATCGACAACCAGGTCAAGGTCCGCGGCCACCGGATCGAGCTGGGCGAGATCGAGGCCCACCTCACCGCCCGCCCGGAACTCGCCCAGGCCTGCGTGGCCGTCCGCCAGGACGCCCGGGGCGAGGCCGTCCTCGCCGCCTACGTGGTGCCCGCCGAGGGCACCGTGCTGGACCGCCGCGAACTGCGCCGCCACCTGGCCGAGCACCTGCCCACCGTGATGATCCCCTCCTACCTCACCGAGCTGCCCGCCCTGCCGCTCACCCCGAACGGCAAGGTCGACCTCGCGGCCCTGCCCGAGCCCAAGGCCGACACCGCCGGGGCCCAGCACGAACCGCCCGTCACGCTCTACGAGACCAGCGTCGCCGAGCACTGGCGGAACCTGCTCGGCCTGGACGAAGTCGGCCTCCAGCACGACTTCTTCGAACTCGGCGGCAGCTCGATCCGGCTCATCGAGCTGATCCACCACCTCCAGAGCGAGTTCAACATCAGCATCCCGGTCGGCCTGCTGTTCAAGGTCACCACCCTGCACGGCATGGCCCGCACCGTCGAGCAGATCATCACCGGCGAGGTGGCCGGCGGCGAGCCCTACCTCTGGTTCAACGCCGGGGCGCCCGAGGAGCACACGGTCTTCTGCTTCCCGCCGGCCGGCGGCCACGGGCTGGTCTACCGGCAGCTCGCCGCGCACCTGCCGGAACACCGGATCGCCTCCTTCAACTACCTGACCGGCGACGACAAGACCGCCCGCTACGCGGACCTGGCCGAGGAGCTGCACGCCGCCGGGCCGTACGTCCTGCTCGGCTACTCGCTCGGCGGCAACCTCGCCTTCGAGGTGGCCAAGGAGCTGGAGCGGCGCGGACGCACGGTGGCCTCGGTGCTGATGGTGGACGCCTACCGGGTCACCGAGGCCTTCGACCTCGGCGAGGAGCACCTTGCCGTCTTCGAACGCGAACTCCACGAGCACCTGCACCGCCACACCGGCTCGCGGATCGTCGCCCAGGAGACCCTCGAACAGGCCAGGGACTACCTGGAGTTCAGCAGCCGGACGCCCAACACCGGAACGGTCAGGGCCCAGCTGGACGTGGTCTGCGAGCGCGACCGGCTCTCCGTGCACGTGGGCGGCGAACCGGGCTCCTGGCACGGCGCCTCCACCACGGGCACCGCGGTGTACGTCGGGCACGGCGCCCACGCCGAGATGCTCGACGGGGACTTCGCCGCCCGCAACGCCGAACTGGCGGGCGCCATCCTGGCCGGGGGCACCGCCGATGGCCGCGGCTGACCGCGGGCCGGACTGGTCCGGCAGGGAGCGGGCCGCCGGCGGCCCGCCCCGGGTGATCGTGATCGGGGCCGGCCTGGCCGGCCTCGCCACCGGCTGCTACGCGCAGATGAGCGGCCTGGAGACCCGGATCTTCGAGAAGCACGTGCTGCCCGGCGGCTGCTGCACCGCGTGGTCCCGGCACGGCTACCTGTTCGACTACTGCATCGACTGGCTGATCGGCACCGCCGAGGGCACCGGCGCGCACCAGGTCTGGAGCGAACTCGGCGCCCTGGACGGCAAGTCGGTGACCCGCTTCGACACCTTCAACCGGGTGGTCGACGAACGCGGCCGGGCCGTCACCTTCTACGGCGACCCGGACCGGCTCGAGGCCCACCTGCTGGCCCTCGCACCCGGCGACGCCAAGCCGATCCGGGCCTTCTGCCGCGACCTGCGCCGCTACGCCGCGATGGAGCTGCCCTGGGAGCTCACCCCGCCGCCGCTGCGCACCACGGCGGAACGGCTGCGCACCCTGCGTGCCGTCCTGCCCGCGTTCCGGCTGTTCTGGCGCACCGCGACCACCCCGATGAGCGGCTTCGCCGAGCGCTTCCAGGACCCGCTGCTGCGGCGGGCCTTCCCCAACATGTTCCTCCAGGAGCCCGAGGGCTTCCCGCTGCTGCCGTACCTCTACACCCTGGCGGCCGCCCACAACGGCAACGCGGGCTTCCCCCAGGGCGGTTCGCTCGGGCTGGCGCGCTCGGTCGAGGAGCGCTACACCTCGCTCGGCGGGGTGATCGGCTACCGCTGCCGGGTCGAGCGCGTCCTGATCGAGGACGGGCGCGCGATCGGGGTGGAACTCAAGGACGGCACCCGGCACTTCGCCGACCACGTGGTGGCCGCCTGCGACGGCCCGACGGTGCTCGAGCGGCTGCTGGAGGGCCGCTACTCCAGCCCCGCCACCGAGAAGCTGTACGGCGAACTGCTCGACAAGCCGGGCAACCTGTACCCGGCCGTGGTCTCCGCCTTCGTCGGCATCGACGGACCGCTGCCCGAGGGCGAGCCGCACAGCACCACCTACCTGCTGTCGCCCGAGGACGGCGAGCGGCTGCCCGGCTCGCTCCAGCGCAGCCTGGTGGTGCAGCTGCGGTCCTCCTACGCGGACGGCTTCGCGCCGCCCGGCAAGTCGGTGCTGCACTGCACCTACTTCAGCGACTACCGCTCCTGGAAGGACCTGCGGACCGGCGACCGCCGGGCCTACCGGGCGCGCAAGCAGGAAGTCGCCTCGTTCGTCCGGGAGTTCCTGGAGCGGACGTACCCCGGGCTCGGCGGACGGATCGAACTCGTGGACGTCGCCTCGCCGGTGACCACCGAGCGGTTCACCGGCAACACCTACGGCAGCATCCTCGCCTGGCAGGCCTTCTCCGAGGCCGAGGACGCCGCCAACCGGCTGGTCAACAAGGACCGGATGCGGCTGCCCGGGCTGAGCGGCTTCTCCATGGCGGGCCAGTGGACCGCGCTCGGCGGGCTGATCCGGGCCGCCACCAGCGGACGGTTCGCCGCGCAGTACCTCTGCCGGGAGCTCGGCCGGCCGTTCCGGGCCTGGCCCAGCGACAACCGGGAACCCTGGCACGCGGGCAAGTGGGGTCGCCTGCCGCAACTCGACCGCGCCACCGTGGGAGCGCCGGACGTGGGAGTGCCGGAGGCAGGAGTGGCGGAAGTGGGGGTGGCGGAGTGAGCGGGACGACCAGCGGCGGCCGGCAGAGCATGGTCATCATCGGCGGCGGGCTCGGCGGGCTCTCCACCGGCTGCTTCGCCCAGATGAACGGCTACCGCACCCGGATCCTGGAGATGCACGAGATCCCCGGCGGCTGCTGCACCGGCTGGGACCGGGGCGAGTTCACCTTCGACTGCTGCATCAGCTGGCTGCTGGGCAGCGGCCCGGGCAACGAGATGCACCAGATCTGGCTCGAACTCGGCGCGCTGCAGGGCAAGCGGATGCGCAACTTCGACGTCTTCAACGTGGTGCGCACCCGGGACGGCCGGGCGGTCTACTTCTACTCCGACCCGGACCGGCTGGAGGCCCACCTGCTGGAGCTGGCCCCGGAGGACGCCCGGCAGATCCGGCAGTTCTGCGCCGGGCTGCGCAAGTTCCGCCTGGCGCTGGCCCGTTACCCCTTCCTCAAGCCGGTCGGGCTGATGGGGTGGTGGGAGCGGACGCGGATGCTGGCCTCCTTCCTGCCGTACTTCAACGTGATCCGGCGCTCGATCACGGTGCTGATGAGCGACTACTCGGCGAAGTTCCGCAGCCCGCTGCTGCGCGAGGCGTTCAACTTCATCCTGTACGAGAAGCACCCCAACTTCCCGGTGCTGCCCAACTACTTCCAACTCGCCTGCCACGCCGGGCAGTCGGCCGGGGTGCCGGAGGGCGGCTCGCTGGGGCTGGCCACCTCGATCGAGCAGCGCTACCGGCGGCTGGGCGGCGAGATCACGTACAACACCAAGGTGACCGGGATCCTGATCGAGGACGACCGGGCGGTGGGGGTGCGGCTGAGCGACGGCCAGGAGGTGCGGGCGGACATCGTGGTGGCCGCCTGCGACGGCCGGACGACCATGATGGACCTGCTCAAGGGCCGCTACCTGAGCGACACCTACCGCCGGCTGTACACCCAGACCATCACCGAGCCGGGCATGGTCTTCCCCGGCTACGTGACCGTCTTCCTCGGCCTGCGCCGGCCCTTCCCGGCCGGGGACCCGTGCACCACCTACCTGCTGGAGGACGAGGTCGCCGAGCGGCTCACCGGCATCCGGCACCCGAGCATCAACGTCCAGTTCCGCAGCCGCCACTACCCGGAGCTGTCGCCCGCCGACACCACCGTGGTGTACGCCAGCTACTTCTGCGACATCGCGCCCTGGCGGGAGCTGAGCACCGGGCCGGAGCAGGAGCCCCGGGTGCGGCGCGGCGAGGAGCTGCACACCCTGCCGGTCGGCCGGGGGCGGGAGTACCAGCGGGCGAAGCGCCGGGTGCGCGACACCATCGTCGAGTACCTGGACGGCCACCACCCCGGGCTGCGGGACGCGGTGGCGGTCAAGGACGTCTCCACCCCGCTCACCCAGGTCCGCTACACCGGCAACTACAACGGGACGGTGCTGGGCTGGCAGCCCTTCGTGGAGAGCGGCGAGACCCTGGAGGAGGAGGTCAAGCGCAACGGCCCGGGGCTGCCCGGCCTCGCGAACTTCTACCTCTCCGGGGTCTGGGCGACGACCGGCGGGCTGATCCGGGCGGCGGCGGCCGGCCGGCACGTCGTCCAGTTCATCTGCCGGGACGACGGCAGGCCCTTCAGGGCCGAGGTGGACGACAGCGCACCGCCGCCCACCCTGCTCATCGAACCGGTCGGCCCCGCCGACCGCCAGTTTGGAGTCACCTCGTGAGGATCGAGAAGTGGGTCGTGCGGGAGCACGTGGACGGCGTGCCGGACGTCGAGCGGATGTACCGGAAGGTCGTGGAGGAGGTGGACGTCCGGCTCGCGGCGGACGAGATGCTGCTGCGCACCCGGTACGTCTCGGTCGACCCGTACCTCCAGGGCATCGCGCTGGACACGCCGATCGGCGACCACATGGGCGCGGACTCGATCATGGAGGTGGTGGAGGCCGGGCCCGCCGCGCGCTTCGGCGTCGGCGACCTGGTGCAGGGCTTCGGCGGCTGGCGCAGCCACCTGGTCAGCACCGGCGCGCCGAGCTTCTGGCAGACCGGGACCTTCCCGATGGTCTTCCCGGCCTTCCGCCGGCTGGACCCCGCCGACTACGGCGATGACCTGCCGCTGACCACCGCGCTCGGCATCCTGGGCGGGCCCGGGATGACGGCCTGGGGGACGGTGGAGAAGTTCCTCGACGTGCGCCCCGGGTCGACGGTGCTGGTCAGCGGGGCCTCCGGGGCGGTCGGCTCGCTGGTCGGGCAGCTGGCCAGGCACCGGGGCGCCCGGGTGATCGGCACCACGGCCTCGCCGGAGAAGGCGGAGCGGCTGTGGGAGCTGGGCTTCGAGGGGGTGCTGCTGTACCGCGACGGCGACGCGCCGGAGCGGCTGCGGAAGGAGCTGGCCGAGCTGGCGCCGGAGGGCATCGACCGGTACTTCGACAGCCTCGGCGGGGCGCTCACCGACGTGGTCTTCGGGATGCTCGCGGTGGAGAGCCGGGTGGCCGTCTGCTGGCAGTGGGGGAGCCAGGTCGGCGGGGACTGGGCGGGGCCGCGGCTGCTGCCGATGATCATGTTCCCGCGCACCACGATCCGCGGCATCTTCTCGCTGGAGTGGTTCACCGAGGAGAACTGGGCCGCGTTGCGGCGGGACCTCGGCGCACTGGTCCGTAGCGGGGAGCTGGTGTACCAGGAGACGCTGCACCGGGGGTTCGACAGCATCCCGGCGGCCTACCGCGGCCTCTACCTGGACCGTTCGGCGAACCGGGGGAAGGTGCTGGTCGAGCTCTGAGCGGACGGACGTGGGGCAGGGCCCTTCGGCGGATGTGCCGAAGGGCCCTGGCGCGCGGTCAGCCCAGGGTGAACCAGGTGCTGCGGGACTTCTTCCACTCGGGGTGGGTGAGGTCCTTGGCGGCGGTGCCGTCGTTGTAGAGGTCGGTGGAGCCGTCGTCGGTGATCAGCTGGGCGCGGGCGCCGGGGGCGTCCAGGTCCGGGACGTCCGTGACGGCCTCCCAGGCGCCGTAGTCGCTGGTCGGCAGGTCGATCAGCTTGGTCGGCTTGGAACCGGGCTGCCCGTTCCAGCGGTAGAGCGCGTACGGGGCGGAGTTGTCCTCGGCGGACCAGGAGCCGGCCACGATCAGGTACTGGCCGAGGTCGTTGCGGCGGATGTCGCGGACGGACAGCCCGCCGAGGTCCAGCTCGACCGGGTCGCCGAAGGTCGCGTGCGCGGCCGAACCGTTCACCAGGGACGGGAGGTTGGTGACCGGGACGAGCAGCGCCCGGCCGCCGGTGACGGCCGGGGTGAGCGGCGCGCGGAAGCCGATGTAGGCGGTGCTGGTGCTGCCGGGGGCGAACTCCAGGCCCTCGACGTTGAAGCCGTCGATCTGCTTGGGCGCCTGGCCGTCGGCGGCGCCGGCCGCGAAGCCGTAGCGCTTGCCGTGGGCGTCGTCCCAGGAGATCAGGTCGTCGCGCAGGCCGTGGTACGCGCCGGCCAGGGACAGCTGGGTGTCGGCGCCGGAACCGGTGACGGTGGTGGCGAAGACGGTGTGCCGGTCGGGCTTGACCACGCCGTCCTTGTTGTTGCCGAGCGAGCCGGTCCAGTAGATGGTGTTGCCGACCCGGGTGGCGGCCTCGATGTCGATCTCCTTGGAGACGCCGAGGGCCGAGCTGAAGTCCCAGGTGCGGACCGGCGCACCGGAGTTGTTGCGGTCGTACAGGCGCAGGGTGTTGGACTCGTCGTCGCCGACCACGATGAAGCCGCCGCCCGCGTCCACGGCCGCCGAGGCGTCGCTGGAGCCGGTCAGGTAGCGGCTGGTCGCCGAGGACTGGACGGCGGGGGAGGCGGCGTAGTGCAGGGTGCGGGTGGCGCTCTTGCCGCCGAGGCCGGTGACCTTGATGGTGAGGTCGGCGTAGCCGACGCCCTGGGCGGCGACCGCCAGGGTGCGGGCGCCGCCGGTGCCGCTCACCGTCACGTCGCCGGTGCGGGCGACGGCGCTGCGGGTGGTCGCCGAGGCGGCGACGGTCAGCGCCGAGGCCGCGGCGCCGGACTGGGCGACCGTCACCGTCACGGTCGGGTCGCCGGTGGCGCCGACGGCGCCGGACAGGTACCCGGCCGAGAAGGTGATCGTCGGGGTGCCGTACGAGGCGGCGCCCGCCGGGAGGGCGGGCAGGGCGAGCACGGGCACCGCCGCGACGGCGACGGCGAGCGGCAGCAGGCGGCGGAGGGAACGCGACACGGTGGCTACCCTTCGGCAGGAGGCGGGAGTTGACGGAGGGTGCAAGCCTGCTGGCGCTCGGCGAACACCGACCCTACGGCGACCTTACGAGCAGGGACGGGCAGGCGAACAGCACGCCTCGCGGCGGTGAAGCACCGTGCGTTCAGCCGGTGATGCCGGCCGCCCGCAGGCGGCGCTCGACCGCGTCCCAGGCGGGGGCGACCGGCTCGGTCCTGCGGGTGCCGACGCCCTTGTCCTTGAAGCCGCTGGAGGTCGACACGCAGACCACCGGGCCGTCGGAGAGGTCCGGCTCGCCGAGGCTGCGCAGCCCGGCCAGACCGGCCGCCGCGGACAGCTCAGTCCACAGCCCCGCCCGGGCCAGCTCCCGCTGAGCGTCGGCGAGTTGGCCGTCGTCCAGGGTCAGCGCCCGGCCGCCGCTCGAGCGGACCGCGAGCACGCCCCGGTAGCCGCTGACCGGGGAGGTGATCGAGTAGGCGTCGCTCGGGCCGACCGTCACATGGGCGGCGGGCAGGCCGTCGGCGATCGCCCGGGCGAGCGGACCGGAGGCGGCCGTCTCGCAGGAGTGGATGCGCGGCACCCCGGCGGTCAGGCCCAGCCGGTGCAGCTCGACGAACCCCTTCCAGACGCCGAACAGCAGCTCGCCGTAGCCGGTCGGGACGAACACCGCGCTCGGCAGGCCGACGTCCTGGAAGATCTCGTACGCGACGGTCTTGTAGCCCTCGGGGCCGTACGCGTGCCCGGTGTGGGTGGTGGTCAGGTTGCTGACCGGGTGCAGGCCCAGCCGGTCCACCACCTGGCGCAGCAGCGGCCAGCGGGCCTCCCATGGCACCGGGAGGACCACCGCGCCGTAGGCGTTGAGGAAGGCGTCGACGTTCGGCGGCGTGTCCGGGCCGGTGAACACCACGCAGCGCAGCCCGGCGCGGGCGGCGTAGGCGGCGGCCGAGGCGCCGTGGTTGCCGGAGGAGGCGACCGCGAGGCCCGGCGCGCCGGCGCCCACGGCGGCGCTGGTGGTGCAGCGGTTCAGCCGGTCCTTGTGGCTCCAGGTGGGGTTGCGGGACTCGTCCTTGACGTACACCCCGGGCGAGACCTCCACCAGCGGGGTGGCGCCCTCGCCCAGGCCCGGCGCGAGCAGCGGCGGCAGCAGCGGGGCCCAGCGCTCCAGGCCGCCGCGCACCGGGGCGGGGGCGAACAGGCCCGCCGGGTCGGCCTTGTCGTAGGCGTAGTCGACCTCGACGGGGTAGGAGACGTCCTCGGTGCTGGTGCGCGGGCAGCCGGCGGTGAGCGGGGGCCAGAGCGGGTAGTCGAGGGCGGGGTCGCCGAGGGAGCGCTGGCCGGTCGCGAGGGAGTCTTCTGTTGGCATGCCAGGAGACTAGCCGGGCGGCCGCCCCGCGGTCCGGCGGTTCGGCGGGCCGCGGCGCGAACCCGTTCGTGGGGGACCGGTTCCGGCTGTTCCGGGCGTTCCGGGCCCGTTCCGGGCGGGGCGGGTCCGGATCAGGCGCTCTGGCGGACTGCGGAGATGTCGAACTCCAGGACGACCTTGTCGCCGACCAGGACGCCGCCGCCCTCCAGGGCCGCGTTCCAGGTGACGCCGTACTCCTTGCGGCTGATGGTGACGGAGCCCTCCAGGCCCACCCGGAGGTTGCCGTACGGATCGACGGCGTTGCCGGTGTACTCGAAGTCGATGGTGACCGGGCGGGTGGTGTCCTTGATGGTGAGGTCGCCGGTGACCCGGAAGTCGCTGTCGGAGCGCGCCTCGACCGCGGTGGAGCGGAAGGTGATGTCGGGGAACGTGGGGGCGTCCAGGAAGTCGTTGGTGCGCAGGTGCTGGTCGCGCTGCTCCACGCCGGTGTCGATGCTCTCGGCCTTGATCACCACCTGGCCGGAGGAGCGGGACGGGTCGGCGCCGTCCAGGTGGGCGGTGCCCTCGAACTGGTGGAACGCGCCCCGGACCTTGGTCACCATGGCGTGGCGGGCGACGAAGCCGATCCGGGTGTGGGTGGGGTCGAGGACGTAGTCGCCGGTGAGTTCGGAGAGGTTGGCGGTCATGGTCGGCATGCCTCCTGGTGCGGGTCCCGGGTCTCGGCCCGGGGCTGGTCGGGCGGTCCCCGGACCACGCTAGGGGCAGTTCCCGCGGGTCGCGCGTCGGGCTGGGCCTAAGTGGGGCACGGGGTGGGAAGGCTCGCGGGGTACGTCGGAGGAACGGGGAGACGAGGGGGCCGGGTTGGACAGCGGGATACGGGCGATGGTCGACGCGGTCGGCGAGGCGGAGCGGCAGGTGCGGGAGAACGCGCTGCCGAAGGCGCGGGACAGCGGCCGCGAGAGGGTGCCGGAGAAGGAGGAGGCGGCGCTGCTGGGTGCGCTCGCCGGGCTGGTGGAGAGCATCGGGGAGCTGGCGGGCGCGGTCGGCGACCGGGTGACGAACCGGGGCACGGCCAGGACGTACACGGTCGCGGGCAGGCGGCTGCGGAGCGAGGCCGGCAACCTGCGGGGCGACGAGGACGAGACCGCGGCGCGGTCCAGGTGACCGGCCGCCGGTGCCCCGGCCGGGGGCACCGGCGGTGTCGCTCAGCGGTGGCTCGGGAACTGCACCACCTGTTGGTAGGTCGGGCGGTTCTGCCAGGTGGTCTTGGCGTCCGTCACGCCGCCCAGCGGGCGCTGGATGATCGTGTCGGCGCACCACTGGTCGCCGGCCGCGCAGTCCGCGTCGCCCGGGTAGACCTGGGCCGGCGTCCGGGCGGCGGCTTGCTTCAGGGTGGTCAGCAGGACGGTCCGGCAGGCCGCGAGGTCGCCGCCGCCGCAGAACGGCCGGGCCAGCGGGCCGGCCACCCGGTCGCCGAGGACGGCGCGCAGGTCCTTGTCCAGGTAGCTCCACCAGCCGTACTGGAAGGCCGAACCCTTGTGCGGGATGGCCTCGTTGGCGCTCACCGGGCCGCCGCCGGGGCCGGTCTGCCCGCCCGAGGGGGACTCGTTGATCTGGAGGGCGCCGGTCAGCGCGCCGAACAGCGGGTCGCCGAGGCCCGGCCGCATGACGCCCTCGGCGACCAGTGGCCACCAGGCGTCCATCACCCGGATCGCGGTGGCGTCCGCGTAGCCGTGGCTGCCCGGTGAAGTCTCCTTCCGCTGGCCTCCGTTGGCGAGCCAGGCCTCCAGTTGTTGCAGGGCGGTGAGGGTGGCCTGATCGGTGACGGGCGCGCTGCGCAGTACGCGGATCAGGTCGGGCAGCACGTCCTCGGCTCGCAGGTCGGCCAAGGCGGCGCCCTCCATGGCCTGGGTGAGCGAGACCCGGCTCACCTTGCCGCCGTTCCCGAGCAGGGACTTGACCCGGTCGTCCAGCAGGTTGCCGCGGTGCACCGAGCCGTTGCCGAAGCCGGCCGAGGTGTAGCCGTTCGCCTGCTTGTTGTTCCAGGAGATGTAGTAGTCCTGGTTGACGGACTGCGGGTGCTCGGCCGCCGGGGTGTACCGGGCGGTGTTGGCGACGGGGTCGAAGTCTGCCCACTCGTAGGCGGGTTGGGCCTTCACGGGGAGCCCGGGGTCGACGCCGGGGGCGCGGACCGGGTTGCTGCCGGAGTTGTAGTACGCGATGTCGCGCGAGTCGGCGTAGAACCAGTTGAAGGTGTAGTTGATGTCCTGCGCCGCCTGCTGGAACCCCGCCGCGTCGTGCACCGCGCCGGGGTCGTTCAACTCCTGGAAGCCGATGATGGATTCGGCCTCGTGCCGGTAGGTGGAGCGCAGCGAGGTGAAGGCGACGGGTGCGCCGCCGACCGTGCCGCGGGCGGTGACCAGGCCGTACCGGGAGCGGTTCATCACCAGGGTGTAGGACCCGGCCGGGGTGGAGTCGGCGGTGGTCGGGTTCCAGGTGTTCTTGCGTTCCAGCCGGTCGAAGGGCAGGCACTGGCCGTGCCAGATATAGGAGCTGGCGGCGGTGGTGACCGGGGAGCCGTCGGTGGTGCAGAGCGGGACGGCGTAGGTGTCGGTGATGTCCTGCCCGGCCGAGGTGGCGCTCCAGGCGTAGTCCTGGCCGCGGCCGAGCTGCACGTAGAAGCTCAGGCCGGCGAAGGCGGCGCCGCGTGCGCTGATCCCGGGGCCCTGGATCTCCTCCAGCATCAGCAGTTGCGGGGCGAAGTAGCCGGTCTGCGGGCCGAACACGGCCACCGGGTGGCCGTCGTCGGTGCGGGCGCCGGAGACCAGCAGGGCGTTGGACATGCCGTGCCGGGCGGTGAGCAGGTTGCCGGGCAGGACGCCGTTCGCCGCGGTGGTGGCGGAGTCGGCGGAGCCGGTGGCGTCGTAGACGACCCGCTCGGGCACCACCGAGCCGGGGTCGGGCAGTGCCTCGCCCTGCGGGTGGTCGGGGACGGTGGCGTACGGGAAGCTCTGCCCGTCGTGCAGGGTCTGGACGGCCTCCGGGTCGTCCGCCTCGCGCAGCGACGCCCAGGCCGCGTCCCCGGCGTCCTTGCCGTACCGGGCCTCGGCGGCCGACTTGACCTGGGCGGAGGCCAGTTCACCGCCGCCGCCGGAGCCGAACAGGGCGCCGACCACGGAGGCGAGGGCGACCAGGTCGGTCAGCTTGAACGGTTCGATCGAGCCGGCGTTGGTGATCGGGTCGATGTGCCCGGTGAGGTCGTACTCGCCCGGGAAGGTGCGGGCGTTGTAGGACTCCTTGGCGTACTGGTTGACGCCGTCGAGGTAGGCGTTGGCGTCGGCGAGGGCCTGGGTGGCCCGGCCGCCGCGGGCGGCGATGGTGTCGATCTGCTGCTGGAGCTCGGCCTCGGTGTACGGGGCGGCCTGCCAGAAGGTCTGCTCCAGCTGGCGGTTGGCGGCGGCGCCGCCCGCGAAGCCGGACAGCTGGCCGCGGCCGACGTGCCGGAAGAGGTCCATCACCCAGAGCCGGTCCTGGGCGGCGGCGTAGCCCGCGCCGAACTCGGTGCCGTAGCGGGTGGTGCCGGTGATGTGCGGGACGCCGGTGGCCTTGTCGCGCACGATGGCGACGTCCGGGCGCGGGCTGGTGGTGCTGGCCACCTGGTCGGCGGGGACGCCGAAGGAGGCGTCGTTGAAGAAGTCGCGCAGCTTGGCCTCGGTCAGGCCGGGGTAGCCGGAGGCGAGGGCGGCGTAGGGGCCGAGCTGGTCGTCGGTGTGTGCGGGGCGGGTGCCGAAGGCCCGGTTGAGCAGGATGTCGGCGAGGGTGGCGTTGCCGTTCTCGCCGGGCGGCAGGATGTCGGCGCAGTGGCCGCCGCAGTAGTCGTTGGCGGCGGCGGTCGCGGGGGCCGGCGCGGCGGCGGTGGGGGTGGTGGTGAGGGCGGCGGTGACGATCAGGGCCGAGGCGAGGGCGGCGGCCGGGAGTCGGAGGGAGCGGGGGCGGGGGCGTTGGCGTTGGCGTGACCGCAAGGCGGACTCCTCCGTCGAAGTCTCACGGAAGAGTCGACGGTAGGGGTGCTACTGGCCGGTTGGCTAGTGGCGTGCATGCCATTTCCCGTACGGGGGAGCGGAGTTGGCCGTCCGTGGGTCGGTCGGGAAGGAGCGGCGCCGCACCAGCCGGGGGCAGTCCGGAGGTGCGGCGCCGGGTCGGTGGCGCGTCGGGTCAGGGCTTGAGCACCAGGCGGATCGGGTCGCCCTCCTTGTGCTCCAGCGCCTCGACCGCGCGGGCCGCCTCGGCCAGCGGGAAGGTGCCGCTCACCGAGCGGGAGAACTCCAGCCGGCCGCCGCGGACCAGGTTGACCAGGTCGACGACGTCCTGGCCCTCGGAGCCGTAGTGGCCGCGGATCTGCTGGCGCAGGTAGCTGACCAGGGTGCCGTTGGTGACGGTCAGCGGCTTGTTGGTGAGGCCGACCAGCACCAGGCGGCCGTGCTCGCCGAGGGTGGCCATGGCCTGCTCGCGCACCGGGGCGACCCCGGCGAAGTCGAAGGCGACGGACAGCGGGCGGCCGCCGGTGGCCTCGCGCAGCAGCCCGGCGAAGCCCGGGTCGGCCGGGTCGAGGGCGGCGTCGGCGCCGAAGGCCAGGGCGCGCTCGCGGGCGGCCGGCAGCGGGTCGACGGCGACGATCGGGAAGGCGCCGATCGCCCGCAGCAGCTGCACGCCGTGGGCGCCGAGGCCGCCGACGCCCCAGACGCCGACCGCCTCGGCCGGGCGTACGGCGCCGGTGGCGGTGATCGCGGCCCAGGGGGTGGAGACCGCGTCGGGGATGAAGCAGGCCTGCTCGAAGGGGAGTTCGTCCGGTATCGGCACCAGGGTGGTGGCGGTGGCGAGCGCGTACTCGGCCCAGCCGCCGTCGTAGTCCACGCCGCGGGTGTGCACGACGCCGTCGCGGGTCTCGCCGGCCTGCAGCAGCACCCGGTCGCCGACGGCCGTACCGGTCACGCCCTCGCCGAGGGTGTGCACGGTGCCCGCGACCTCGTGGCCGAGGGTGACCTTGTCGCCCTTGAGGTAGAGCGGCTTGAGCATGCCCTCGATCAGGTGGACGTCGGAGAGGCAGACGCCGGCGGCCTCCACCTTGATCAGCACCTCGCCCGGGCCGGGGGCCGGGACGGGGACCTCCTCCACGGCGAAGGCGCCCTTCGCGACGTCGAGCCGGCCGGCGAGCATCGTGGCGGTCATCGGGACTTCCCTTCTCACGGGGGCGGCGGGTCGGGGGAGTGCCCGCCGCTCCGGAAGTTACTTGTTATTCAACAAGCAAGTTCACACTAGCATGGTGGCATGTCTACGCACGATGAGGACCGAACCGGTGGGGCCGGGGCGCTCCGGGAGGCGCCGGCGCGCCGCACCCAGGCCGAGCGGCGCGCCCGGGCCGAGTCCGCGCTGATCGCCGCCGCCGCCCGGCTGATCGCCGAGCACGGCAGCACCGGGGTCACGCTGGCCAGGGTGGGCGAGGAGGCCGGCTTCAGCCGGGGCCTGGCCACCCACTACTTCGGCTCCAAGGCCGCGCTGCTGGCGCGACTGCAGGAGGCGGCGCTGGCCGAGGCGATGGCGTCGGCCGCACCGGCGCGCAGCGGGGCGGGGGCCGCCGAGGAGCTGTGCGGGTTCGCGCGCGGCTGCCTGGAGGGCGTCCGCAACCCGACCGACCTGGGTCGGGCCTTCGTGGTGCTGGGGGCCGAGGCGCTCGCCGGGGCCTCGGAGCTGACCGGCGCGGTGGCGGAGCTGGACGCCCGGACCCGGGCGTGGACGGCCGAGGTGGTCGGGCAGGGGCAGCGGGACGGGGAGGTGCGTCCCGGTGTGGACCCGGTGGCCTTCGCGCCGGCCTTCGTCGGGCTGCTCAAGGGGCTGGTGGTGCAGGCCGCGGCCGCGCCGGAGGCCTTCGACGTGGGGGCGGCGGTCGCGGAGTCCGAGCGCTGGATCCGGCTCGCGCTCACCGCGGGCTGAGGCTGCGGAGCGCAGGCGTCCGGGCGGTCCGCGCCGCTGTCGGCCGCTCCGCGCGCAACCCCCGCTGACCTCGCCGATCGCCGCGCGGACCGGATCCGTACGGCCTGGATATCCTGATCCCATGAGCGACAACCTTCCCCCGTGTCCGCAGTGCTCCAGCGAGTACACCTATGAGATGAACGCCCTCATGGTCTGCCCCGAGTGCGGCCACGAGTGGGTGCCCGGCGGGGCCGACGAGGCCGGAGCGCCGGCCGGCGAGCGCGTGATCAAGGACGCCGTCGGCAACGTGCTGAGCGACGGCGACACCGTGACGGTGGTCAAGGCGCTCAAGGTCAAGGGCAGCGTCTCCGGCATCAAGGCCGGCACCAAGGTGCGCAACATCCGCCTGGTGGACGGCGTCGACGGGCACGACATCGACTGCCGCGTCGAGGGTTTCGGTGCGATGCAGCTCAAGTCCAGCGTGGTGAAGAAGGCCTGACCACGGGCCCGAACGGCCGCGCCCCGCCGGGAGGGACTGACGCTGTTGGTTAATTCGGGGTGGCGTTACTCGGCCCCGCTGAGCATCAGCTCGGC
>NZ_JBHVEU010000052.1:18999-29381 GCF_042802075.1 Kitasatospora sp. NPDC057518 | reverse complement strand
GTGCGAACGGTTCGCACGGGGGCCGCGGTCGGCACGGGCACGGGTGGCCTCAGGCGGTGGCCGCCTTCAGCGCGATGTCGGTGCGGTGCTGGCCGCCCTTGAGGGAGATCCGGTCCACCGCGGCGTACGCGCGCTCGCGCGCCTCGGCCAGGTCTGCGCCGGTCGCGGTGACCGACAGCACGCGGCCGCCGGCGCTCAGCACCTGGCCGTCCTCGCCCGCCGTCGTCCCGGCGTGCAGCACGAACGCGGTGCCGTCCGCCTCGGCCTCGGCCAGGCCGTCGATCGGGTCGCCGGTGCGCGGGGCGGCCGGGTAGCCCTCGGAGGCGACGACCACGGTGACGGCCGCGCCCTCGTCCCAGCGCAGCGGCTCCAGCTGGTCCAGGGTGCCGTTGGCGGAGGCCAGCAGCACGCCCGCCAGCGGGGTGCGCAGCCGGGCCAGCACGACCTGGGTCTCCGGGTCGCCGAAGCGGGCGTTGAACTCGATCACCCGGGTGCCGCGCGAGGTGAGCGCCAGGCCCGCGTACAGCAGGCCGGAGAACTCGGTGCCGCGGCGGCGCAGCTCGTCCACGGTCGGCTGGAGGACGGTCTCCAGGACCTCCTCGACCAGCCCGGCGGGCGCCCACGGCAGCGGCGAGTAGGCGCCCATGCCGCCGGTGTTGGGGCCCTCGTCGCCGTCCAGCGCGCGCTTGAAGTCCTGGGCGGGCTGGAGCGGGACGACGGTGGTGCCGTCGGTGATCGCGAACAGCGAGACCTCGGGGCCGTCCAGGTACTCCTCGATGACCACGCGCTCGCAGGCGGCGGCGTGCGCCAGCGCCTCCGCGCGGTCGGAGGTGACCACGACGCCCTTGCCGGCGGCCAGGCCGTCGTCCTTCACCACGTACGGGGCGCCGAAGGCGTCCAGCGCCTCGGCCGCCTCGGCGGCGGTGGTGCAGACGTAGGAGCGGGCGGTGGGCACGCCGGCCGCGGCCATCACGTCCTTGGCGAAGGCCTTCGAGCCCTCCAGTCGGGCGGCCGCCGCGGACGGGCCGAACACCGGGACGCCGGCCGCGCGCACGGCGTCCGCGACGCCGGCCACCAGCGGGGCCTCCGGCCCGACCACCACCAGGGCGGCGCCGAGCCGGCCGGCCAGCGCGGCGACCTGCGCACCGTCCAGCTGGTCGACCGGGTGGACCGTCGCGACCTGCGCGATCCCGGCGTTGCCCGGGGCACAGTGCAGTTCGGACACAGCGGGATCTTGGGACAGAGAGCGGCACAGGGCGTGTTCGCGGGCGCCGCCGCCGATGACGAGGACCTTCACGCCTGGCAGCGTAGTCGGTGGCCTGTTCCGGCCGCTCTCCGGTCCCGTCGGATCCTCCAGGCGGAACGCTCCGTACGCCGAGCACACTGGAGGATCGTCCAAGCCCGACCGGGCCGATTCGGCGACGGGTGCCCGGGTCACGACGGCGGGTCACCGGACCCTCGCTCGGACGGGTGAAATCTCGCCGACCCCCGCAACCCGCCCACCTCGGGTTCCGTTGGCCGAAACCGGTAACGATCAGCGGAGAAGCGCCCCCACGGTCAGCCATTTGGCGGTAAGAAGTGCTGTTGGAGAACCACCGGCGGACACCACGTCAGCCGTTGCGCCGACAGACCCAGCAGTCCGCCCGCCACAGGGAGCCCCACAGGTGAGCCAGCCGGAAATGCAGCCCGAGGAGAGTGCCTGGGGCAAGGAGATCGGCGAGGAGGACCCGCCCGCCGCCGCCGTCGTCCGACGGGCCTCCACCCGACGCCGGGACGATCTGAGCACCCGACAGTTCCCGCTCGGGGACTGGGGCGAGCCCGCCGAGCGGCTGGAGGAGCTCTACCGCTGGTCCGAGGAGCGGGCGGTCGAGGCCATCGAGTGGTACCGCCGGGACCGGATCTGGAAGCGCCGCTGGGCGCGCCTGCTGCGGTTCGGCGCGGCCGGCTTCGCGGTGGGCGGGGTGACCGCCCCGCTGGTCGACCTGGCCGGCGCCTTCGCGAACGGCACCGGCTGGGGCTACGTCGGCTTCGCGCTCTCCGCCGGCTGCCTGGCCGTCGACCGGGTCTTCGGCCTCACCTCCGGCTGGATGCGGGACGTCTCCACCGGGCAGGCGCTGCAACGCCGCCTGGAGGCCTTCCAGTTCGACTGGGCGTCGGAGTGCGTGCGCGAGGTGCTCGGCCCGACCGAGGGCACCGCGGGCGAGGCCGCCGAGCGCTGCCTGGGCGTGCTGCGCCGGTTCTGCGAGGACGTCTCCGACATGGTCCGCTCCGAGACCTCGGAGTGGATGCTGGAGTTCCGCGCCTCGATGACCCAGCTGCCCACCCAGTCCGGCGGGGCCTGGGGCGGGCGCAGCGAGCCCGGGGTGGGCGCCCAGGTGCGGGTGCTGCCGCCGCCGGGCACCCGGCCCACCATGCCGCGTCAGCGGCCGCCGGAGGGGCCGCTGCGCTAGCGGCCGGGAGGCCGGATCGCGGCTCAGGGCTCAGGGCTCAGGGCTCAGGGCTCAGGGCTCAGGGCTCAGGCGAAGACGATCATCGAGCCCTGGGCGACGCTCCTGGTCGCCGCCGCGTACAGGCCCGACCAGGCGTGCCGCTCCCGGGCGAAGGGGTGGACGTCGTCGATCGGCGGCCCGAACGGCTGCTCCAGGCCGGTCGGGCCGAGCGGCCGGGTCGGGTCCGGCGGGTTGAGCGGGTCGATGCCCAGCGCCGGTGCGACGGCCTGGAGTTCGCGCAGCAGTCCGTGGCTGGAGCCGAGCGGGCCGCCGGAGGCGAGCAGCGTCTCGTCCACCAGCGGCACCGCGAACTCGACCGGCACGTACGCGCCGGCGTGGTCGAAGTGCCAGACCAGGTGCGACTGTTCGGCGCCGCTCTCGAACATCTCCAGCAGCTGCTCGTAGTCGCCGCCGAGCGTGTCGACCGGGGTGATGTCCAGTCCGGTGAGGCCCAACAGGTAGGCGCGGCGCAGGAAGTGCAGCGAGTCGTAGTCGAAGGCGGCTATCGGCTCGACCGCACCGCTGATGCCCGGGACGAACTGGTAGACCGGCACCTCGGGCAGCCCGCGCGAGGCCAGCACCGCGTTGTAGAGCGCGAGGTCGTCCCGGAAGGGGTTGTCGGGACTGTGGCTCAGCACGTCCACCAGCGGGACGAGCCAGAGGTCGCAGGCCATGGCCGGCAGTTCCTCTCCGGAGGCGGGGATCGCCCGCGGAGACGGGGCGACGACGGGGGCTTGGGTCGGTACCCGGACGGCCCGTTGGCGGGGCGCCCGGTCCGACGCCCGCCCACCCTACCGGCCCGGCGCGGCGTGCGGGTCGGACCGCCCCCGCGGGGCCTCCGGGGGCGGCTCGGGCAGCCGCCGGCCGAACCGGCCGTACGGCGTCGCGCGCGGCTGCGGCACCAGGCCGAGGCCCAGGCCCAGTTCACGGCCGAGCTCCCGGCCGACCTCGTCGCTGCGGCGGCTCCGCTCGGCGCGGGCCGCGCCGGGCCCGTCGGCGGACTCGGCGGCCGGCTCCGGCGGGGCCGGCGGCGCGGGCGGCGGCTCGACCGGCACCGCCGGCGGCTCCTCCCCGGCGAACTCGGTGAGCAGCCCGAGGACCGTCACCGACTCCAGCGGCTGTCCGGCCAGCCCGGCCAGCAGCCGGACGGTGTACAGGTTGTACTCGCAGATGATCCGGTGCGCGGCGAGCGGGTCGCGGGCCTCGATCGCCTCGACCAGGTCCGGGTGGCGCTCCCAGCAGACCCCGCCCAGCGCGGGCAGCTCCCGCAGGTAGCGGGCGGCGAACATCCAGGACTGCACCCGCAGCCAGTCCAGGTAGTCGGCGATCCGGCGGTTGCCGAGCAGCGCGCCGACCTCCTGCCAGAACCGGCGGTCGCAGCCCACCATCACGTCCAGGTTCCCGGCCCGGGCGGCCCGCACCGCCGCGTCGGCCCGGCGGTGCAGCGAGGACAGCCGGCTGAGGTCGGGCAGCGCCCGGCGGGCGGTGTACTGGCGGTGGAAGCTGTCGGTGATCAGGACCCGGGACTCGAAGATCTCCAGGAAGTCGTCCCAGCCGAGCTCGGGCACGGTGAAGCCGCGGTGGTGCTCGGCCCGCAGCAGGCCCTGCGCGCCGAGGTCGACCAGGGCCTCGCGGGCCGGGGTCGCGGAGACGCCGTACAGCTCGGCGATCTCCTTGACGGTGAAGTTGCGGCCGGCCGCGAGTCGGCCGGCCATCATCTCCTCGCGCAGCGCGCCGGCGATCTGCTCGCGCAGGCTGTTGCGGTGGATGACGGGACGGGGGGTGTCGCCTGCGCCGTTGTCAGGCATGGGCGCGACCTCCTCGGGCGGGCCGACCGGGCAGGCCCTCGTACGGGCCGGCGGGGAACACGACGAGTGCTCATCTTCTCAAACCCGATCGACCCAGGTACGAACCAACCCTCCGGAACGCCGTCCGCGGCGCCCCGGCGCCGTCCCGACCGCGCCCCGTCCCCCGCTCCCGCCGCCGTGCCGGCCCCCGCTCCGGGCGCCGCTCCGGCTCAGCGCTGGACCGGCGCCGGGATCCCCAGCAGGCGGTCCCGCAGCACCGGGAACTCCTCGCGCGCCTTGGCCACCTCGGCCGGGTCGAACTCGACCGTCAGGACCTCCTCGTCCGCCCCCGCCTCGGCCAGCACCCGGCCCCACGGGTCCACCACGATGCTGTGCCCGGCCTGCTCGACCCCGGCGTGCGTCCCGGCGGTGTTGCAGGCCAGCACGAAGGCCTGCTCCTCCACCGCCCGGGCCCGGGCCAGCAGCGTCCAGTGCTCGCGCCGCCGGGCCGGCCAGGCCGCCGGGACCACCAGCAGCTGCGCGCCGGCGTCCAGCAGCGCCCGGAACAGCTCCGGGAAGCGCAGGTCGTAGCAGGTGGCCAGGCCCAGCGTGGCGAAGTCGGTGGGCGCGGTGACGATCTCCTGCCCGGCGCCCATCACCACCGCCTCGCCGCTGTCGAAGCCGAAGCGGTGGATCTTGCGGTACGTGTGCACCAGCTCGCCGTCCGGGGAGAACAGCAGCGAGGTGTTGTAGATCGGACCGTCCGGATCGCGTTCGACGATCGAACCGGCGTGCAGCCAGACCCCGGCGGCCCGGGCGGCGGCCGACATCACGTCCGAGGTGGGCCCGTCCAGCGTCTCCGCGCCGTCCGACCAGAGGTCGTAGGCGAAGCCGCCGAGCGGCCACAGCTCCGGGAGGACCACCAGGTCGGCGCCGTGTTGCGCCCGCACCAGGGCGGCCGCCCGAGCCCTCCGCTCGGCGGGCGGCTCCGCGTCGGAGACCGCGAGTTGGATCAATGAAGCGCGCACAGTACCACCGTCCACGGCAAGAGACCTACGATCGTCACCCGAAAGCGCTGCCCAGCTGTCTCCCGGCAGCGTAACGTGCGGTTAGCGTGTGCGCCGGGAAAGCCGGACCATCCCGGTCGGCCGTGACGGCGGGGCACAGGCGGCAAGGAAGCTGACGGAGGGCCGGAGATTCCCGTGACGGACAACCAGACCGTGCAGGCTTACACCGAGGCGTGGACCCAGACCATCGAGTCCATATCGGAGCTGGTCGCCCCCCTTCCCGAGGGCTCCTGGAACCGGGCCACCGAGTGTCCGGGCTGGTCCGTCCGGGACGTCGTCTCGCACGTGATCGCGGTCGAGTCCGACCTGCTCGGCGACCCCCGCCCGATCCACTCGCTGCCGCGTGACCTCCGTCACGTGACCTCCGAGTTCGCCCGCTACGTCGAACTCCCGGTCGACAAGCGCCGCTGCCACACCGCGCTTGAGATGACCAGCGAGCTGGAGTACACGATCATCCGGCGCTCCCGGGCGCTGCGGAACGCCAAGCAGACGCCCGAGGAGCCGGTGCGCTGGCCGGCCGGGCCGCTGGCCAGGGACGTCCCGTACCACGAGCTGCTGCGGAGGCGGGCCTTCGACGTCTGGGTGCACGAGCAGGACCTGCGCCGGGCCCTGGAGGCCCCGGGCAACCTGGACGCCCCGGCCGCGCTGATCACCCGGGACGTGCTGCTGGAGCTGCTGCCCCAGGCCGTCGCCACCAAGGCCGGGGCCCCGGCCGGAACGGCCCTGGTGCTGGACGTCACCGGCCCGGTGGAGTTCCTGCGCACCGTCCGGGTGGACGCCACCGGCCACTGCACCGTGGACGAGTCGATCAGCCTGGCGCCCGACGTCCAGCTCACCATGGACTGGGAGACCTACCTGCGGCTCGCCTGCGGCCGCGGCCGGCCCGGCCCGGTCTCCGTCGAGGGCGACCAGGAGCTGGCCGAGCGGGTGCTGGCCAACTTCTCGGTCACCATCTGAGGCGGGCCGCCCGGGGCCCGGGGCCGGACGGCCCCGGGCTCAGCCCGCCGGCGCCGCGACCGCCTGCGCCGCGACCTTCCGGCGCAGCCGCAGGATCATCGCCGTGCCCACCGCCAGCGGGACGTACTGCCAGCAGAACGCCCAGCGGAAGGCGTCGGCCGAGTACCCGACGGCCCCGTCCGGGGAGAGCGCGTCCAGCAGCACGCCGATGCCGAACAGGGTGATCATCGTGCCGATGAAGCCGCCCATGTTGACGATCCCGGAGGCGGTGCCGAGCCGCTCCGCGGGGTTGCGGGCGCGCGCGTAGTCGAGGCCGACCAGCGAGGCCGGGCCGTTGCTGCCCATCACCAGGATGATCCCGACCAGCAGCCAGGTCGGCGGGTGGCCGCCGGGCCAGGCCAGCACCAGTGCCCAGCCGAGCGCGGTGGTCACGACGACGGTCAGCACGATCGGCATCCGGGCCCGCGCCGAGGCGGAGAGCAGCCGACCGAAGAGGAAGCCGAAGCTCATGTTGCTGAGCACCAGCAGGGTCAGCAGCCCGCCGGCCCCCGCCCGGGACATGCCCTGCGCCTGCACCAGGTAGGGCAGGCCCCAGAGCAGGCCGAAGGCGTTGCCGGGGAACTGGGTGGTGAAGTGGATCCAGAGCCCGAGCCGGGTGCCCGGCTCCCGCCAGCAGGCGAGGACCTGCTGGCCGACCTTCGGCCGCGCCCCGGGCGCCCCGCCCCTCCCGGCCTCCCCGGGCCGGGCGGCGGCCTCCTGCGGGGGCGTGTCCTTGAGGAAGAGCGCGACCAGCGCGAACACCGCCACGCCCAGCAGCGCGATCGCGGTGAAGGTGGGCGTCCAGCCCTCGCTGTGCAGCGCCTGGGCGAGCACCACGGTGGTGACCAGGTTGCCGCCCATCCCGGCCAGGCCGGTCAGCTGGGCGACGAACGGGTTCCGGGCCGCCGGGAACCACCGGGCGGCGATCCGCAGCACGCTGATGAAGGTCATCGCGTCGCCGCAGCCGAGCACCGCGCGGGAGGCCAGCGCGGGGCCGAAGGAGGAGCTGAACGCGAAGGCCAGCTGACCGGCGCTCAGCAGCAGGACGCCCAGCAGCAGCACCCGGCGCGGCCCGAACCGGTCGACCAGCAGGCCGACCGGTATCTGCATGGCCGCGTAGACCAGCACCTGGAGGATCGAGAAGGTGGAGAGCGCCGAGGCGCCGATGCCGAAGCGGTCGGCGGCGTCCAGTCCGGCCACGCCGAGGCTGGTGCGGTGGATGACGGCCAGGATGTAGACGCTGACGCCGACGGACCAGGCCAGCCAGGCCGCGCGGCCGCCGGGCGGCTCGAATACGGGTCCGGGCACCGGCGCTGACGCCGGCGCGGGGCCGGCCGGGGGCCCGGCGGCGGGTCGGGGAGCGGGGACGGACGGGGACGGGGCTGGACGGGCGGGCTCCACGGTCATAGTCCGACCAGATTAGTCATCCCATGATTGGACGCCCAGATCCGGGGCGCGCACCGTGCCTCAGCCGGTCAGCGTCCAGGACACCGAGCGGGTCATGTGGCGCTCCCGGAAGGCCTCGTCCCGCACCCAGTCGGTGGTGTCCTTGACGGTCGCCGTCACGGTGGCCGTCCGGCCCGGGGCCAGCTCCAGCGGGGCGGTGTCCAGCCAGGAGCCGTCGGGGGACTGCGGCGTCACCGGGACGCCGTTCACCTTCCACTCCACCTTCAGCTGCCGCGGGCCGGTCAGCGGCAGCGGCCGGACGTCGAGCCGGGGCCGCCCGGACACCTCGCCGGGGGCCGGCACCGGGGCGTCGGTCGGCCGGACCCTGCGGTACAGCTCCTCGATGATCGCCTCGCGCGAGGGCAGGTTGTACGCGCTGCCGAGGGTGCGCATCACCGAGTCCGGGGTGGGCCGGTAGAGGCCGTTGGCACTGCGGTACGCCCCGACCACCCCGGCCCCGTCCGGGGACTCGGCGCCCAGCCAGCGCCACCACTTGGTCTGCTTCCTGCGCATGTCGTCGGCGTTGAGGGTGGCGAGGTTCGGGTAGTCGGCGTCCTCCGGGGCGCTGTCGTACTCGTCGCCGAGGTCCCCCACGGTGTGCCCGATCTCGTGCTGGATGATCCGCCCGGCGTCCGGGCTGCCGCCCGCCAGGGTGGTCACCCCGGTGCCGCCGGCGCCGCCGTACTCGGTGGAGTTGGCCAGGGCTATCAGGTACTGCGGCCCGGCGCCGCCCCCCGCGTACCGGGCGGTGGCGGCCTCGTCGGCGCAGAGCAGCCGGGCGGTGCCCTCGCACCAGAAGTGCATGCCGAGCGGGGTGGCGGTCTTGCGGCCGCGGCTCTCGGACTCCGCTATCCCGGAGACCGGGGAGACCACCTCGACCCGTCTGATGTTGAAGAAGCCCTGGTAGGTGCGGAAGGGCTCGATGTCCATCAGCGCGTGCCAGGCCTTGTCGGCCTGCTGCCGGAAGAGCTCCTGCTCGCCGGCCGTGTAGCCGTCGCCGAGCAGCACCAGGGTGATCCGGTTGGCCGGGTCCCCGGTGCGGCGTATGTCGACGGTGGGGGCGGCCGCGGGTATCCGCTGGTCGGCCTGGAGGGCCGCGTGCGGCGGCACCGCGCGGTCGGCGGCGGCCCCCGGCCCGATCACGCCGAACGGCGAGGGGCCGACCAGCTCCAGGGCGCCCGGGAGGGCGGCGGCGGACACCAGCACGAGTGCGGCCAGACTCCGGACGAGACGGCCAGGGTTGCCAGGCGGCATACGGGTGCGTCCTCCGGGTTCCGGTCACCCGGCGTCGCCCGGGTGGTGGAGCGGAGACGTACCCGGGCGGCCGGGACTCCCCTATCCGGCCGCGAAAAAGTCACCGACCTGGCCGAACGATCCGTACTTTCCGGATCATTCAGGTCATACCAACCATCACTCGGACGGTCTCCGAGGCCCGCCGAAGAACTCCGAAAAATTCTCGGAACCCGCCTGCAACCCCTGACGGGGATGCGCGTCTATACGGATGAAGGCACGGAGAGCGAGACCGGCGGAGCCGGGGGGCGCTTCCGCTCGTGAAGCAGCGGGGCCGGTCGTCTTCGCCCACACACACCGTCAGACCCATGACCCTGGGGAGTCACGTCATGCGCACGTCCGTTATCACCCGTTTTGCGAAGAACGACCGCGCCTTCTCCGGCCGCCGCCGCATCGCCACCGTCGCCGCCACCGTCGTCCTCGCCGGCGGCGTCCAGTTCCTCGCCACCGACACCGCCTGGGCCTGCGGGGACCACCGGCTCAACGGCGCGTACGAGGCTCCGGCCAACGTGCCCGGACTGTCCCCGGACACCGCCATCGTCTCCGCCAAGTCCTCCGTGGTGGCGGACGGCAGCTGGAACGAGGTCTCCGTCAAGGTCACCAACAAGGCCGCCGAGGACGCCCACGGCATGGAGCCCTTCCTCGGCATCCACACCCCGGGCTCGGGCGCCGCGGCCCGCCTCAAGGACGTCAAGATCCAGTACGAGGACTACACCGGCGCCTGGAAGAACCTCCAGCTGCTCGACGGCTGCTCCCGCGTCGTCGACATCACCGGCTCCCAGCGCCAGCGGATGGCCGCCAACAGCTCGGCGACCTTCAAGTTCCGCTACTCGCTGGCCGCCGGCACCCCGGCCGGCGTGACCACGATCGACCTGCTGGCCTCGACCGAGATGGCCGGCTCCCAGGGCCCGGGCGACTCGGGCTTCAAGACGGTCAAGGTGACCCACCCCCAGGACGCCACCGGCACCAAGCCGACCACCCCGGCCAAGCCCAAGCCCACTCCCACCAAGGACGCCAAGCCGGCCCCGGCCAAGCCCGCCGCCGAGCAGACCAAGGACACCGCCCCCACCGCCCCGGCCCCGAAGCCGACCACCCCCTCCGCCGCCCCGGCCACCACCGCCCCCGCCGGCACCCCCGAACTCGCCCAGACCGGCTCCTCCTCCACCAACACCTTCCTCGCCGCCTCCGCCGCCGCGCTCCTCGCCCTCGGGGCCGGCGCCCTGATCGCCGTGCGCCGCCTCCGCCGCCAGCACTGACCTGCGATCGTCGGCACCGAGCGGACCCCGGCGCCGACGGTCGAAAGATTC
>NZ_JBHVEU010000052.1:0-18901 GCF_042802075.1 Kitasatospora sp. NPDC057518 | reverse complement strand
CGCGCCTTCTCCGGCCGCCGCCGCATCGCCACCCCCGCCGCCCCCGTCGTCCTCGCCGGCGGCGTCCAGCTCCTCACCACCGACACCGCCTGGGCCGCCGGGAACGGCGGCACCGCCGCCGCCGGCGCGCCCACCGCGACCGCTCGGCAGGCCACCGCGGACCACCACGGGTCGTACAAGGCCGGGTTCCACATGACCCCGGACGGCCAGACCATCATCGCGGGCGGCCCCAAGGTCGAGATCGGCGTCGCCGTCACCAACTTCACCGGCGCTCCCTACCAGAACGTCTCCGCGATGCTCGCGCTGTTCAACCCGAACTCCGGCACCGGCCTGCGGATCGAGGACCTGACGGTCGAGGTCGCCTCCGCAGGAGGCTGGAAGCCGGTCAAGCTGCGGCACTACGGCGACTCGACGCTGTTCACCGTCGAGTCCCCGGCGACGACCACCCCGCGCCTGGAGGACGGCCGGGCCGCGAACTTCATGTTCCGGGTGGGGCTCTCCGCGAAGGCGCCCAAGGACCTGACCGAGCTCGGGGTCGGCACCATCGCCAAGGCCCCCGGGTTCCCGGCCGACGGCACCGGCGACGCCAACCACACCTTCCAGGTAGCACGGTCCACCGCCCCCGGCACCAAGCCGACCACCCCGGCCAAGCCCAAGCCCACCCCCACCAAGGACGCCAAGCCGGCCCCGGCCAAGCCCGCCGCCGAGCAGACCAAGGACACCACCCCCGCCGCCCCGGCCCCGAAGCCGACCACCCCCACCACCGCCCCGGCCACCACCGCCCCCGCCGGCACCCCCGAACTCGCCCAGACCGGCTCCTCCTCCACCAACACCTTCCTCGCCGCCTCCTCCGCCCTGCTCCTCGCCCTCGGAGCGGGCGTCCTGATCGCCGTCCGTCGACTCCGTCCCCAGCGCTAGTCGAACGGGCGGTCACACCGAAGGGGCCCTCCTCCGCACGGCGGTGCGGAGGAGGGCCCCTTCTTCGGTGCTACCGGGCCGTCAGCCCCAGGTGATCAGGCGCTTCGGGCGCTCCAGCAGCGCGGCCACGTCGGCCAGCACCTTGGAGCCCAGCTCCCCGTCCACCAGGCGGTGGTCGAAGGAGAGCGCGAGCGTGGTCACCTGACGCGGGACCACCTTGCCCTTGTGCACCCACGGCAGTTCCCGGACCGCGCCGAAGGCCAGGATGGCGGCCTCGCCCGGGTTGAGGATCGGGGTGCCGGTGTCGACGCCGAAGACGCCGACGTTGGTGATGGTGATCGTCCCGCCCTGCATGTCGGCCGGCGAGGTCTTGCCCTGACGGGCGGTCTCGACCAGCTCGCCGAGCGACGTGGCCAGCCCCGAGAGGGTCCTGGAGCCGGCGTCCTTGATGTTCGGGACGATCAGGCCGCGCGGGGTGGCCGCGGCGATGCCGAGGTTCACCTGGCCCTTGAGGACGATCTCCTGGGCCGCCTCGTCCCACTGGGCGTTGATCCCGGGGTGCCGCTTGATCGCGGTGAGCAGCGCCTTGGCGACGATCAGCAGCGGGCTGACCCGGACGTCCCGGCCCAGCTCGCCGCTCTCCTTGAGCCGGCGGACGAACTTCATCGTGCGGGTCACGTCGACCTGCACGAACTCGGTGACGTGCGGGGCGGTGAAGGCCGAGGCCACCATCGCCTGCGCGGTCGCCTTGCGGACGCCCTTGATCGGCACCCGGACGTCGCCCGCGCCGGACACCGGCGCCTGCGGCGCGGCCGGCTCGGCCACGGCGGTCTCGGTCACCGGCGCCACCGGGGCCGCCGGAGCGGCCTGGGCGGCGGCGTGGGCGTGCACGTCCTCGCGGGTGATCACGCCGTCCCGGCCGGTCGGGGTGACCGCGCGCAGGTCGACGCCGAGGTCCTTGGCCAGCTTGCGCACCGGCGGCTTGGCCAACGGCCGCTCCCCGGACGGTACTTCGGCGACCGGGGCCGGGGCCGCGGGCGCCGGTGCGGCGACCGGGGCCGGGGCGGCGACCGGAGCCGGCCTGGTCGCGGCGACCTTGGTGGTGGTCGTCCGCCGGGCCCGGCGCTGGCTGCCGCCGGTGCGCGGGCCGTACCCGACCAGCACCTCGCGCCGCTCGGGCTCGGGCTCCTCTGCGGGAGCCGGAACCGGCGCCTGGGCCGGCGCCGCGGCGGGGGCGGCCGGAGCCGCGACACCCGCCTCCCCGGCGACCGCGATCGAGATGATCACGGTGCCGACGTCGACCGTCGCGCCCTCGGGGAAGTGCAGCGTCTCGACCACCCCGTTGAACGGGATGGGCAGCTCCACGGCCGCCTTGGCGGTCTCCACCTCGCAGACGACCTGCCCGTCGGTGACGGTGTCACCGGGCTTGACGTACCAGCTGAGGATCTCGGCCTCGGTGAGGCCCTCGCCCACATCGGGCATCTTGAACTCGCGGAGCGAGCGAACTTCGGTGGTCATCTTCGCTCCCCGGAGTCAGTACGCGAGCGCGCGGTCGACGGCGTCGAGCACGCGGTCCAGGTCGGGGAGGAAGGCCTCCTCGACCCGGGACGGCGGGTACGGCGCGTGGTAGCCGCCGACCCGCAGCACGGGTGCCTCCAGGTGGTAGAAGCACTTCTCGGTGAGCCGGGCGGCCAGTTCGGCGCCCATGCCCAGGAAGACCGGTGCCTCGTGCACCACGACGGCCCGACCGGTGCGCTTGACCGACGCCTCCAGGGCGGCGAAGTCCACCGGGGAGAGCGAGCGCAGGTCGACGACCTCCAGCCGGCGGCCGTCCTCCTCGGCGGCCGCGGCGGCCTCCAGGCAGACCTTGACCATCGGCCCGTACGCGATCAGCGTCAGGTCGGTGCCGGGCCGGACGACCCGGGCCTCGTGCAGGCCCAGGTCGGCGGCGTCGCCGACCTCGCCCTTGTCCCAGTAGCGGCGCTTGGGCTCCAGGAAGACGACCGGGTCGTCGGACTCGATCGACTGCCGCAGCATCCAGTGCGCGTCGTGCGCGCTGGACGGGGTGACCACGCGCAGACCGGCGGTGTGCGCGAAGTACGCCTCGTGCGACTCGCTGTGGTGCTCGACCGCGCCGATGCCGCCCGCGTAGGGGATGCGGATGGTGACCGGCATCTTGACGTGCCCGAGCGCGCGGGCGTGCATCTTCGCCAGCTGGGAGACGATCTGGTCGAACGCCGGGTAGACGAAGCCGTCGAACTGGATCTCCACCACCGGGCGGTAGCCGCGCAGCGCCAGGCCGATCGCGGTGCCGACGATGCCGGACTCGGCCAGCGGGGAGTCGATCACCCGGTCCTCGCCGAAGTCCTTCTGCAGGCCGTCGGTGATCCGGAAGACGCCGCCGAGCTTGCCGATGTCCTCGCCCATGAGGAGGGTCTTCGGGTCGTTCTCCAGCGACTTGCGCAGCGCTCCGTTCAGCGCCTTGGCGATGCTCAGCTGACCGGCCATCAGTGGGTCTCCCCCGCCTCGAAGGAGGCCGCGTACTCGACGTACTCGGCCCGTTCCTCATCGACCAGCGTGTGCGGCTCGCTGTACACGTGGTCGAAGATCAGGGTCGGGTCCGGGTCCGGCATGCCGCGCACGCCCTCGCGCACCCGCAGCCCCAGCTGCTCGCTCTCGGCGTCGACGGCGGCGAAGAACTCCTCGTCGGCCAGGCCCTCCTTCTCCAGGTGGGCGCGGAGCCGGGAGATCGGGTCCTTGGCCTTCCAGGCCTCGGTCTCCTCGGTGTGCCGGTAGCGGGTGGGGTCGTCGGAGGTGGTGTGGGCGCCCATCCGGTAGGTGAACGCCTCGATCAGCACCGGGCCGTTGCCGTTGCGGGCGTGGTCGAGCGCCCAGCGGGTGACCGCGAGGCAGGCCAGCACGTCGTTGCCGTCGACCCGCACGCCGGGGAAGCCGAAGCCGGAGGCGCGGCGGTACAGCGGGATCTTGGTCTGGGTGGTGGTGGGCTCGGAGATCGCCCACTGGTTGTTCTGGCAGAAGAAGACCACCGGCGCGTTGTAGACCGAGGCGAAGGTGAAGGCCTCGTTGACGTCGCCCTGGCTGGAGGCGCCGTCGCCGAAGTACGCGATGACCGCGTCGTCGGCGCCGTCCTTGGTGATGCCCATCGCGTACCCGGTGGCGTGCAGGGTCTGCGCGCCGATCACGATGGTGTACAGGTGGAAGTTCTTCTCGTTCGGGTCCCAGCCGCCGTGGTTCACGCCGCGGAACATGCCGAGCAGGTTCAGCGGGTCGACGTCGCGGCACCAGGCCACGCCGTGCTCGCGGTAGGTGGGGAAGGCGTAGTCGCCGGGGCGCATGGCGCGGCCGGAGCCGACCTGGGCGGCCTCCTGGCCGAGCAGCGAGGCCCACAGGCCCAGCTCGCCCTGGCGCTGGAGCGCGGTGGCCTCGCCGTCGAACCGGCGCACCAGCACCAGGTCGCGGTAGAGGGCGCGCAGCTCCTCGGGAGTGGTGGTGAGGGGGTAGTCCGGGTGCTCGACCCGCTCGCCTTCCGGCGTGAGCAGCTGGACGAGCTCCGGCTGGGCGTCCTTGCCCGTGGCGCGGAGGGTGTCAGGGACGCCGGGGGCCGCCTTCTTGCGGGCCCTCGCCGTGCTTTTGACGGTCACGTTCACTCCTCGGTCTGTCCGGCCGCCCGGGGTCGCCGGTGACCGGTCCGGTCACCGCCTCGCGGGGCGCGCGTGGGTGTGCGCTCCCACTGCGGGGCAGGTGGTGATCCTGTTCCGACGGCGTCCCTCACGAGAACGTTACCCAGCGTCCGCCCTCGACGCGCTTGCGCTAGGACGTCCTACTTGTTCAGGGCCTACAACCCCGAGGGTGCCGCGTTCGGCTCGCCGTCGGAAGGGTGGGGGTGACGGTCGGCGTGACGCAGCTCTCAATTCGAGCGCCTTCAGGACACCAGCGCACGTTATCCGGGCAGACGCCCGTACGTAAGGGGGTTCTCGGTATCGGTTTCGGACGGCTGTGGCCGGATCGCGTTGGTATGGAGGTCCGGGCGATAGGTCTTTCGTACGGTGTTATGGGAGGCTTTGGACGTGACTGATAACGGACAAATCAGGGTATTCCTGCTCGACGATCACGAGGTCGTCCGGCGGGGCGTGCACGATCTGCTCTCGGTCGAGGACGACATCGAGGTCGTCGGCGAGGCCGGCACGGCCGCCGAGGCGCTCACCCGGATCCCCGCGGTCCACCCGGACGTGGCGGTGCTCGATGTCCGGCTGCCGGACGGCAACGGGGTCGAGGTCTGCCGCGAGATCCGGTCCAAGCTGCCGGAGATCAAGTGCCTGATGCTCACCTCATTCTCGGACGACGAGGCGCTGTTCGACTCGATCATGGCCGGCGCCTCCGGCTACGTGCTGAAGGCGATCCGCGGCACCGACCTGATCACCGCCGTCCGGGACGTCGCGGCCGGCCGCTCGCTGCTCGACCCGGTCGCCACCAGCAGGGTGCTCGCCCGGCTGCGCGACGGCGGGGAGAAGGAGGACGAACGGCTCGCCCAACTCACCAAGCAGGAACGGCGGATCCTCGATCTGATCGGCGAAGGTATGACAAATCGTCAGATCGGCAACGAGTTGCACCTGGCGGAGAAGACGGTGAAGAACTACGTCTCCAGTCTGCTCGCCAAGATGGGCATGGAGCGGCGCACCCAGGCGGCCGCCTTCGTGGCGCGGCACCAGGCCGACCACCAGTACTGATCCGGCCCTTCACAGAACTGACGGTTTGTCAAGGGCCCCCACAAGGGGGCCATAACCTCTGCACGTGACTTTCAGCCAGACCCTTGCCTGCGCACCGGCCCGCCCCGATCTCTCCGCACCACCGATGGGGACCCTCAGTCCCCCCGTCCCGGGGGGTGCGCTCGCCGAGGTCCTGGCCCGCTACCGGGTCGGACGGCCGCTGACCACCGAACCCGTCGCCGAGGGCCTGTTGAACCGGGGGTACCTGGTCACCACCGAGGCCGGTCCGTACTTCCTGAAGTGCTACGTCGACTCCGCCACCGCCAGCCGTCCGAAGATCCTCGCCCACCACCGCGCGATGGCCGCGCTGAACACCCTCGGCCTGCCCGTCGCACCCCCGCTGGCCTGCGCCGAACGGTCCGGCACGGTGGCCGCCTGGGGCGGCCGGCTGTTCGCCCTGTTCCCCTGGGTCGAGGGGCGGCACCGGCACGGCGACGAGCTCGACCCGTCGCAGTGCGACGCGCTCGGCACGCTGCTCGGCCGGCTGCACGGCGCGCTCGACGACGTCTGCGCCCCCCTCGAACAACCCGCCGGGTACCGGAGCGCCGACCCCGTCGACAGCGCCGCACTCGCCCGCGACCTGCGGCGCCGCGCCCGGGAGCACCAGCCGGCCGGGGAGTTGGACGCCCTCGTGGTGGAACGGCTCACGGAACGGCTGGAACTGCTCGCCGAGCACGCCCACCGCCGCCCCGCCCCGGAGGCCGCGCCGCCCACCGGCTGGACCCACGGCGACTTCCACGGCCTCAACCTGCTGTACGAGGACGACCCGCGGGGCGGCCGGGTGGCGGCCGTCCTGGACTGGGACAAGCTCGGCCCGCAGCCACGCGCCGAGGAGGCGGTCCGGGCCGCCACGCTGCTCTTCAACGACCGCTCGTCCGGCGCCCTCGACCTGGTCCGGGTCCGCCGCTACTCCCAGGCCTACCGGGCCTCCGGGGCGGCCACCGCCGAGCACCTGGCCGCCGCCGTCCACCGGGTCTGGTGGGAGCGGCTGAACGACTTCTGGATGCTGCAGTGGCGCTACCAGCGGGCCGACCACCGGGCCGACCCGCTCTACCCCGCCTCCGCGGGCCAGCTGGCGTGGTGGTGCCAGGAGTACGAGCAGGTCCTGGACGCCTTCGCCAACTGACCCGACGCCGCCGACCGGGTCAGGGGGTCGGCGGCACGACCGGGATGGACGGCTTCGGGTCCGTCGGCGGCTTCGGCGACCCGGTGCCGGGGCCCGCGGTCTGCGGCGGCGCCGTCGTGGCCGGCGCCGTCGTCGCGGGCGCCGTCCCGGTCGGCGTGTGGCTGGCCGTCCCGGTCGGCGTCGGGGTCGGGGTGTGCTTGCCCGTGTTCGGCGACGGCGACATGTTGTTGCCGCTGTTCCCGTTGTTGTTCCCGTTGTTGTTGCCGGGGTCGGTCGGCTGCTGCGGCTTCTTGCTGCCGGAGGCCGAGGCCGGCGGGGTCGCCAGGCCGCTCTGGGACGGGGGCGCGGTCGTCTCGGTGCTGGTGGCCGCCGGGGGCTGCGGCGAGATGTCCGTGTGGCCGGCGGGCTCGCTGCCGCTGAGCGCGAACGCGATGCCCGCACCGGCCGCGACCAGCACGGCGATCGCGCCGGCCACCCAGGCCCAGGGCCCGCGCCGCCGGCCGGGGCCCTCGTCGTCCCCGCCCGCGCCGGGGCCGCCGCCGTACGGGCCGCCGGCCGCCGGGTAGGGCGAGGAGGGGGTGTGCGGGCCGCCCGTCGAGTACGGCAGCACGGAGGTCTGGTCGGCCGGGCCCACCGCGCCGAAGGCCGCGGTGGCCGCGGCCTGGTCCGGCCGGAGCACCTGGGTCGCGCCGGTGTCGACCGCGGCCCCGCCGGCCCAGGCGGCCCCGCCCGCGCCGTGCATCTCGCGCAGCGCGTGCTGGACGTGGGCGCGGAACTCGTCGGCGTCCTGGAAGCGGTCGTCCGGGTTCTTGGCGAGCGAGCGCAGCACCAGCGCGTCGAGGCCGGCCGGCACCCGGCCGTTGGCCTGCGAGGGCGGCACCGGCGGGTCCTGGACGTGCTGGTAGACCACCGACAGCGGGGTGTCGCCGGTGAACGGCGGTCGCACCGTGAGCAGTTCGTAGAGCATGCAGCCGGCCGCGTACAGGTCCGAGCGGTGGTCGACCGGCTTGCCGAGCGCCTGCTCGGGCGAGAGGTACTGCGGGGTGCCCATGACCATGCCGGTCTGGGTCATCGTGGTGGCCCCGCCGGTCAGCGCCCGGGCGATGCCGAAGTCCATCACCTTGACCGCGCCGGCGTTGGTGATGCTCACGTTGGCGGGCTTGATGTCGCGGTGGACGATGCCGCTGCGGTGGCTGTAGGCGAGCGCCTCCAGCACCCCGGCGATGATGATCAGCGCCTGGTCGACCGGCGGCGCCTCCTCGTCCGCCAGCAGCTCGCGGACGGTGCGGCCCTCGACCAGCTCCATCACGATGTACGGCGTGGACTCGTCCCCGTCGTACTCCTCGCCGGTGTCGTAGACCGCGACGATCGAGTGGTGGTTGAGCGCCGCGACGGCGTGTGCCTCGCGGGTGAAGCGCAGCCGGGCGACGTCGTCCTGGGCCAGCTCGCCACGCAGCAGCTTGACCGCGACGGTGCGGCCGAGCCGCACGTCCTCGGCGGCGAACACCTCGGCCATGCCGCCGCGCCCGAGCCGGTAGGTCAGCCGGTAACGGCCGTCCCCGACGGTGCTCAGCGGCACGGCGGTGCCACGGCCCGGGGTGTGCGGGCCGCCCGTGGCGACCGGCGGCAGCGCCGAGGTCGGGGCCTCGCCGCCGGGCTCGGGAATCCTCGGGGTTCCGCCGGTCCGGCCGACCGCCCGGACACCCGCGTCGTCGTCCGGCTGCTGCGTCTGTGCCATCGCTCCTCGCCCCGGGCGTTCGCTCGGATCGCGGTGCCCTGTCGCTTACGTATCCCCGAACGCTACCGCCTCCGGCGGACGACCGTGGTACCCCCGAACCTGCCGGAAACCGTCAGAGCAGGCCATTCCGGTCGGCCGGGAGGTCGAGGACCAGCACGTCGGCGGGACGGTCCGCGTGGCTGAACTTGCCGCCCGTCTTCTCGTCCGCCTTGTTGACCACGATCGCGATGATGATGCCCGCGAGCACCAGCACGCCGACGATGATCCCGATCACGACCACGGCCGTCGAGCAGCCGCCGCCGCTGGTGGGCGCCTTCGGCTGCTGGTACGGCGGCATCGGCTGCGGCATCGGCTGCGGCGGCGGGGTGTGCGCCCCCTGCTGGAGGTACTGCGGGTGCGGCGTGTGCGGGGCCTGCGGCCGCGGGGTCTGGTAGGCGGGCGGCGGGGTCTGGTACTGCTGCCCGCCCTGCTGGAGGTACTGCGGGTGCGGGGTGTGCGGGGCCTGCGGCTGCGGCGTCTGGTAGGCGGGCGGCGGCGTCCGGTACTGCTGGGCCCCCTGCTGGAGGTACTGCGGCTGGGGCGTCTGCGGGGCCTGCGGAGCGGCGTGCACCGAGCGCGGGCCCTCGTTGATCACCAGCGGGGTGCTGGCCTGCAGCCGGTGCCCGTTGTCGCCGCCCTTGGCGGCCGCGATCAGCCGCTCCGCCTCGTCCCGCATCGCCGCCGCGCTCTGGAACCGGTGCGCCGGGTCCTTGCGCAGCGCCTGGGCGACGAAGGCGTCCACCTCGGGCGTGATCGAGCGGTTGAGGGTGGAGGGGGCCGGCGGCTCCTCCTGGACGTGCTTGTAGGCGATCGAGAACGCCGAGTCCCCGTCGAAGACCAGCTGCCCGGTGATCATCTCGAAGAGCATCACGCCGACCGAGTAGAGGTCGGAGCGGGCGTCGACCGGCTTACCGAGCGCCTGCTCGGGCGAGAGGTACTGCGGGGTGCCGACCACCATGCCGGTCTGCGTCATCGACGTGACGCCGGATTCCAGCGCACGGGCGATGCCGAAGTCCATGACCTTGACGTTGCCCTTGCGGTCGAACATGACGTTGCCGGGCTTGATGTCGCGGTGCACCAGGCCCATGTCGTGCGAGGCCTCCAGCGCGTTCAGCACGCCGACGGTGACCTTCAGGGCCTCCTCGGCCGGCATCGCGCCGTACTGGCCGACCGCCTCGTTGATGGCCTCGCGCAGGCCGTTGCCGTCGATCAGCTGCATCACGATGTACGGCGTGCTGGAGCCGTCCGGGGCGATGTCCTCGCCGCTGTCGTACACGGTGACGATGTTCGGGTGCTCCAGCCGGGCCACCGCCTGGGCCTCGCGGCGGAACCGCTCCTTGAACGAGTCGTCCCGGCCCAGCTCGCTGTGCATGCTCTTCAGCGCGACCTGCCGGTCCAGCACGCGGTCGTGGGCGAGGTGCACGGAGGCCATGCCGCCCTCGCCCAGCAGCCGCTGCAGCACATAGCGGCCGTTGCCCAGGGAGAAGCCCTCGACCGCCGCGTTGCCGTGCTCGCTCATGGTCCTCTGCTCCCCCTCGGCGCGGCCGTGCTCGCCGCAACCTGACGTTCGGTCTCGTCCGTGCGTGGTGGGCCCGGCCCGCTGGCCTGGCGGGCCCCTGCCGCGGCGGTTCCACCGGCCGGCGACAGGGGCCAGGGTATCGGCTCGCGCCGACGGTGATCGGTCCAGGGCCGGGGCCGGTCCCGGCCGGGCGGCCGCCCGGCCCGGCGGCCCGGGCCGGGGAGGATCGTCGTGGTACGTCCGGTCCAACGGCGGTCCGGGCGGCTCGGACGCGCCTACCGGCGGGTACCGCCGGGTGCGGCTACAGGTAGGGGCCGGAGCGGATGCCGCGGCCCTGGCCCGGCTCGTCCTCGTCCGGCTCGCCGCTGTGCAGCCCGGGCGGCAGCGCCCGCCGCATCTGCTCCAGCTGCGCCCGCGCCGCCATCTGCTGCGCGAACAGGGCGGTCTGGATGCCGTGGAACAGGCCCTCCAGCCAGCCGACCAGCTGGGCCTGGGCGATCCGCAGCTCGGCCTCGGTCGGGATGGTGTCGTCGGTGAACGGCAGCGACAGCCGCTCCAGCTCGGCGACCAGCTCCGGGGCCAGCCCCAGTTCGAGCTCCTTGATCGAGCTCGCGTGGATGTCCTTCAGCCGGACCCGGCTCGCCTCGTCGAGAGGCGCCGCCCGGACCTCCTCCAACAGCTGCTTGATCATGCTGCCGATGCGCATGACCTTGGCGGGCTGCTCGACCATCTCGGTCACCGGGAGCTCGCGCGGCACGTCGCCCTCGTCGTCCCCGTCCCCAGCCGCACCGGCGAACCCCTGGCCCACGGGCAGCCCGTCCGGTCCGACGATCAGCACCTTCTGGCCGTCCTGCGACTGCCCGCCGCCGGCCCGGAAGGGCTCCTGCGACGGGCGCTCGTTCATCGGATTCGTCATGAACAACATTCTCTCTCACTGGGGTTGGTCGGGCGGAAGCCCCCGGTCGTCCCGCCGTCCTGCGCCACCCGTGACGACGCTACGCCTCCGGACGCCCTGCGGGAATCCGTACGGATACTCAGTTCCCGCACCCGGTCCGCCGACCGGCCACCGGCGGCCCGGCGACGGCACCCCGGCCCCGCGCACGGCGGTCCGCCGCTCCGTGGCCGCCGAAACCCCGGGCCCGCTCCGGGCGCGCCGCGCCCCGCCGGGCCCCAGCCCTTGCGCTACCGCAGCCCCGGCCCTGGGGGGCTCAGTCCTTGCGCAGCCGCAGGCCGACCAGTCCCAGGCCGCAGCCGATCAGGCCCAGGCCGACGCCCAGCGGGAGCTGGGTGGTGGAGGCGTCCTGCCAGCGGGCGGGGAAGAGCGCGGGCACCCCGGCCACGGCCGCTACCGGCTGTCCGGCGACCGCCTCGGCCGTGTTCGCCGCGGCCGGGTCCGGGACGGCGGCCGCGCCGGGGGCCTCGGCCTCCGCGGCGTCCCCGTCGGCCTCCGGCGGCTCGGCCCCGACGGCCTGGTCCGGGGCCTCTTCCGGGGTCTGCTCGGCAGCCTGGTCGGGAGCCTGCTCCGGGGCCTGCTCGACGGCCTGGTCCGGCAGCTGCTCGGGAGCCTGGTCGGGGGCCTGCTCCACGGCGGCGTCGGAGCGCTCGGGCAGTGAGGCCAGGTGGTGCCGGTGGGCCTGCGGGGCGCTGCCGGCCGGGTGCGGACGCGGCAGCGGTCGCCGCGGCGGCGCGGCCACCGGCCCGGGGACGCCCGGTTCGTCGTCGGCTTCGTCGTCCTGCTCGGCGGCCGGCCCACCGCCCGGCTCGGCACGCGTCCCCGCGTCCGGCGAGGGATACGCCGCCGGCAGGGGGAGCGCCCCCGGCGAGGGCAGCGCCACCGCCGCCGAGGCGGCGGCCAGCGGGAGCGTGAGCCCCAGCACGGCCGCCGCGAACAGCCGCTGGGCACGGCCCGGAGAACGGCGGGACGGACGACGGTGGTGCGGCGCGACGGGCAGCGGCCCGAGGGATGCGTGCGGAGATGCGGCCACGGTCGGAGTCCTTCCGACGGCCGACGGCGCCCGGGGGCGGGATCGGCGGCGGGACTGCTCCGGACCAGATTCGCACGCGCCCGCCGTTACGGCATTTCGGGCAATTCACACCCGTCCGGCCGCCGCCCCGCCACCGGGGTCCCCCGTGCTCAGGCCCGCAGCACGACCTTCCCGACCTGCTCCCCGCGCTCCAGCACCCGGTGCGCCTCGGCCACCTCGGCCAGCGGCAGCACCCGGTCCACCACCGGCTTCACCACCCCGGACTCGACCAGCGGCCACACGTGCTCCCGCACCGCCGCCACGATCGCCGCCTTCTCCGCCAGCGGCCGCCCGCGCAGGTTGGTGGCGATCACCGCCCCGCGCTTGCGCAGCAGCGTGTTGAGGTCGAGCTCGCCCTTCACCCCGCCCTGGAGTCCGATGATCACCAGCCGCCCGTTGACCGCCAGCGCGTCCACGTTCCGCTGGAGGTACTTGGCGCCCATGATGTCCAGGATCACGTCCGCCCCGGCCCCGTCGGTGGCCTCCCGGAGCACCTCGACGAAGTCCTGCTCGCGGTAGTCGATCAGGATGTCCGCGCCCAGCTCGGCGCAGCGCGCCAGCTTCTCCGGGCCGCCCGCGGTGACCGCGACCCGGGCACCGACCGCCTTGGCCAGCTGGATCGCCATCGTCCCGATCCCGCTCGCGCCGCCGTGCAGCAGCACCGTCTCGCCGGGCCGCAGGTGCGCGGTGAGGAAGACGTTGGACCACACCGTGCAGGCGACCTCGGGCAGTGCCGCGGCCTGCTCGGCGGACATCCCCGCGGGCAGCGGCAGCAGCTGCCCGGTCGGCACCGCGACCCGCTGCGCGTAGCCGCCGCCGGCCAGCAGCGCGCACACCTCGTCGCCGACCGCCCAGCCGGCCACCCCGGGCCCGAGCGCGACGATCCGCCCGGCGCACTCCAGCCCCGGGTAGGGCGGGGCGCCGGGCGGCGGGTTGTAGAAGCCCTGCCGCTGGAGCAGGTCGGCGCGGTTGACGGCGGTGGCCGCCACCTCGACCAGGACCTCGCCCTCGGCGGGGACCGGGTCGGGCACCTCGGCCCAGACCAGTGCCTCGGGACCGCCGGGTACGGGAATCGTCATCGCATGCATGCCCCGAACCTACTGCGGGCGGGGGCGGTTCCACGGCGCGGCTCAACCGGTCGGCGCGGCTCGACCCGTGGGCGACGATCGCCCCGCCCGTGGGCGCGGCTCAGCCCGTCGGCGCGGCCGCGCTGGACTTGATGACGATCACCCGGTCGGTGAGCTGGAGCACGGCGGCCTCCGGCTCGGTGTAGTTGAGCACCCGTCGGCCCCGGACCACCGCGACCACCAGGTCCGCGCACTCGCGCGGGCTGTGCCCGGCCTCGGCCCGGGTGACCGGGCGCTCCACCACGTCCAGCCCGTTGCCGTACGTCAGCAGGTCCTCCATCACCGCCCCGGCGTGCGGGCTGAGCATCGACAGCCCGAGCAGCCGCCCGGCCGAACTGGAGCTGGTCACCACGACGTCGGCGCCGCTCTGCCGCAGCAGCGGCGCGTTCTCGTCCTCCCGTACGGCGGCGACCACGGTGGCGGCCTTGTTCAACTGGCGGGCCGTCAGCGTGATCAGCACGGCGGTGTCGTCCCGCTCCGGCGCGACCACCACCCGCGCGGCGGTGGGCAGCCCGGCGCGCACCAGGGTGTCGGTGCGGGTGGCGTCGCCGACCACCCCGACCAGGCCGTGCTGGGCGGCGGCGTCGACCACCTTGCGCTGCGGGTCGACGACGACGATCTCCTCCTTCTTCACCCCCTGCCCGATCAGGGTGTCGACGGCGCTGCGGCCCTTCGTCCCGTAGCCGATGACGACGGTGTGCTCGCGCACGGTGGACCTCCAGCGGTTCAACCGCCATTGCAGGCGGGTCCGTTCGGTGAGCACCTCCAGGGTGGTGCCGACCAGGATGATCAGGAACACCACGCGCAGCGGGGTGATCACGAAGATGTTGGTGAGCCGGGCGCCGTCGCTGAACGGGGTGATGTCGCCGTACCCGGTGGTGGAGAGCGTCACGGTGGCGTAGTACGCCGCGTCCAGGAAGCTCAGCCCGCCGCCGGCGTTGTCGTTGTAGCCGTCCCGGTCGAGGTAGACGATGAACGTGGTGGCGACCAGGACGGCGAGCGCCAGCAGCAGCCGGGAGCCGACCTGCCGCACGGCGGGCTCGGCCCGTCGGGCGGGCAGCACGATCCCGGCGTCCGCCCACGGCTCGGTGCCGGGCGCGAGGTTGCGTCGGATCCGGCTCATGCGCCCACCCCGGCGGCCCCCGCGCCGGACGCGCGGCTCTTGACGGTTCCCTCGTTCACGGCACCTCCAGCAGTTCGACCGTCTCCCCCGCCGCCGCCCCGCCGGGCGGCACCACGGCGAGCGCCTCGGCCCGGGCCAGCCCGCGCAGCATCGCCGGGCCGTCGAAGGCCAGCGGCAGGACGCCCTCGGCGGTCCGCCGGACCGGCTGGAGCCGGGTGTCCGTCCGGTGCCCGGCCAGCGGGGCCGCGGCCGGGGCGAGGGCGGGCGGGCCGACGGTCCGTCCGCTGCGGGCGTGCAGCAGCGGCAGGACGAGGGTGACCATCCCGGCGACGGCGGCCAGCGGGTTGCCCGGCAGGCCCACCAGGTGGCGGCCACCGGGGAGTTCGGCCAGCAGCATGGGGTGCCCCGGCCGGACGGCGACGCCGTCCACCAGCAGTCGGGCGCCGGCCTCGGCGAGCGCCCGGTGCAGGAAGTCGACCGGTCCGGCGGCCGTTCCGCCGGTGGTGACCACCAGATCGGCGGTGGAGTGCCGCAGCGCGTCCCGGAGCAGCCCGAAGTCGTCCCGGACGTACCCGACCTCGGGCGTCCCGGCGCCGGCGGCCCGCAGCCAGGGCGGCAGCAGCGGCCCGAGCGCGTCCCGGACCAGGCCCGACCCGGGCACCCCGGAGGTGAGCAACTCGTCCCCCAGGACGAGCAGTCGGACCTCCGGACGGCGGCGGACCGGCAGCCGGTCGTGGCCGCAGGCGGCGGCCAGGCCGAGCACGGCCGGCCCGACCGGGGTGCCGGCCGGCAGCAACTCCTCGCCCAGGCGGCACTCCTGGCCGCGCGGGCGGATGTCCTGGCCGGTGGTCAGCGGCCGCGGGCCGCGGTCGTGCAGCAGCGCGGCGTCCGTCCACCCGTGCTCACGGCGCAGTACGGCGGTGGCGCCGGGCGGCAGTTGGGCGCCGGTGGCGATCTCCACGGCGGTGCCGTCGGCCAGCGGCGCCGGCTCGGCCCGTCCGGCCAGCACCCGGCCGGCGACCCGCCACGGGCCGGGACCGGCGACCGCCCAGCCGTCCATCGCGGAGGTGTCGAAGGCGGGCAGGTCGGTCAGCGCGCCGAGCGGCTCGGCGAGGGTGCGGCCGAGCGCCTCGGCCAGCGGGACGGGGACCCCGGGCAGCGGGCGCAGCCCGGCCCGGCGCGCGGTCTCCCGGGCGCCGGGCCAGCTCAGCACGCCGGGACCGGTGGACGGTGCGGCCACGGTCGGCTGTCCGACCGCGCTCACGACTCGCCCGGCCGGTCGGCGGGGCCCCAGCCCTCGGCGAGGGCCTCGGTCCGCCGGGCCGCCTCGGCGACGGCCTCCGCCCCGCCGCCCCGCTGGGCGGCCGCGTAGCCGATCAGGAAGGCGGTCAGCGGCGCGGCCGGCCGGGCCACCCCGTGCGCGACCACCCGGGCCGTGTCGAGCAGACCGTGGACGTCGACGTCCAGGTCGATGCCCAGGTCGGCCTTGACCTCGGCGATCCAGTCATCCAGCGTGCGCTCCATGCGCCCATGCTGCCTGATCGGTGGTTTCCCGAAGTGTTCGCCCCGTGTGCGGGGCGCGTCGTTTCGCTCACACGTCGGTGGCCGGGGCGGTGCGCCTCAGGTCCGGTCGCGCTCGCGGGCCTGCTCCAGGTCCTCCCAGGTGTCGCAGTCGTAGGCGACGTTGTCGGTGTCGGCCACCCGCAGCCGGGGCAGTCCGCCGACCAGGCGGCGCAGCGGCTGGTCGGCGGGATCGCCGAGGGCGGCCAGCGCGGCGCGCAGCGGGGCGGTGCGGTAGGCGGCGGCGAGCGGCTGGTCGCGGCCGCCCGCGTCGACCAGCACGGCGGCGTCCCCGTGCGCCCCGGCCCGGTCGAGGGCGGCGACCAGCCGGTCCACCGTCCGCCGGTCCAGGAAGGGCAGGTCGGCGGCGAGCAGCAGCACGGTGTCCGCGGTGACCAGGTCGAGCCCGGCCGCGACGGCGGCGACCGGCCCGCCGCCGGGCGGCCGCTCCCTGGTCCAGTGGACGCCGCCGCGCGCGGTCGGCCGGACCGGGCCGACCACGACGGTGGTGCGGGCGCCCGCGCAGGCGGCGAGCACCCGGTCGAGCAGGGTGGTCCCGCCGACCGTCAGCCCGGGCTTGTCGGCCCCGCCGAGGCGCCGGGCGGCCCCGCCCGCCGGGACGATCACGTCGTACGGCGTCATGCGGCCAGTATCCGCCCTACGCCTGCTCGGGCCCGTCGCCCTCCTCGGACTCCCGGTCCTCCTCGGGCTCCCCGGCCGCGCGGGCGGTGTTGGCCGCCGCGCCCAGCTGCAGGAAGGACGGCAGGGTCAGCTCCCCGTACCGCTCGTTCATCGCCGTGACCAGCGCCTCCGGGTCGTCCGGGTGCTCGGCCAGCAGCCGGTCGAAGTCCTGGAGGTACTCGCCGGTGAAGGCCAGCACCCGGGCGGCGTCGTCGCCCTGGTCCGGGGCCCGGTGGCCGGCGATCACCCGGTCCGCGCCGAGGTCGGCGATCCGGCCGAGGTTGTGCCCCCAGGTGGTGCGCTGGGCCGGGGTGGTGTCGGCGGTCCAGACGTGGGTGCCGTTGTGGACGAAGTCCCCGGCGATCACGGTGCGGATGCTCGGCACGTGGACGACCGTGGAGTCCCCGCAGTCGGCCTGGCCGAGCAGCAGCACGGGGATCACCTGGCGGTCCAGCATCAGCGGCTGCGGCAGCAGCGGGGCGGGGATCAGCGGGTGGTCCGGGATGTCGTCGCCGTACACCGGCTTCCACTGCGCGACCTTGGCGGCGACGGTGCGCCGGATGCCCTCGACCACGGCCGGGGCGGCCAGCAGCTGCGCGTCGGGGAAGAGCCGCAGCACCTCCTCGGCGCCGAAGTAGTGGTCCGGGTGCTGGTGGGTGACGACGACGGCGAGCAGGCGTCTGCCCTTGCCGGCGACCCACTCGGCCAGCTCGCGCCCGGCGCTGCGGGTCAGCTGGGCGTCCACCAGGATCGCGGTCCGCTCGCCGAGGATCAGTGTCGAGGTGGCGAAGAAGGCCGACTCGGGGCCGGTGAAGACGGCGACCTCCAGCGGCCGGGCCGGCTGCCCGGGCTCGGGCGGCACCGCGCCCGCGGCCGGCCGGGCCTGGGCACGCTCCGCGCCGGCGCTCTCCTCGGACGGGGACGTCGTCACGGGCTGCTCCCTCTGGTCGGCGGTCGGATTTCCTGCGCCCTACAGCATGGGAGCACCGACGGCCGATTGCGCGGAAGGCGCGCCCGGTGGGGCGCGCCTCCGGTGCACGTCACACCGCGGCTCGGGCGGCCGCTTCCTTGGCCCGGCGGGCGGCCTGCTCCAGGGCCTGGGCCTTGGACTCGACGGCCTTCGGGACGAAGTCGGCCATCGCCGGGACGGCGGCCGCCAGGGTGAACTCCGGGACGATGAAGTCGACCTCCAGCCCGAGCATGCCGGTCAGCACCTTCTCCAGGTAGGTGGTGACGAACTCGAACGGCTCGCGCGGGGCGCCGGGCGCGTACGAGCCGCCGCGGGAGGCGACCACGGTGACCGGGGTGCCCTTGGCGGAGGGCGTCTCGCCGGCGGTGCGGCCGACCAGGATCACGTGGTCCAGCCAGGTCTTGAGGGTCGACGGGATCGTGAAGTTGTACATCGGGCTGCCGATCAGCACGGCGTCGGCCTGCTCCAGCTCGGCCATCACCTGCTCGCGCAGCGCGAAGGCGGCGGCCTGCTCGGCGCTGTGGGCCTCGGCGGGGGCGAATCCGGCGCTGATGCCGTGCACGTCGAGGTGCGGGAGGGGGTCGGCGGCGAGGTCCCGGTAGATCACCGTGCCCTCGGGGTGCTCGGCCTGCCAGGCGGCGCGGAAGGCGGCGGTGACCTCGCGGGAGACGGAGCCGTCGGCGATCGCGGAGGAGTCGAGGTGCAGGAGCGTGGGCATGGCAGTGCCTCCAGATAATAAGTAGCTGCTGATTTCGCTGCGACTGCAATTACGGTAGCAGCTTACTTTTCTGCAGTCACTAGTAGGGGTTCGAGTAGGCTGGACCCATGGCCGAGCACGAGGCAGTGACCGACGGAGTCCCGATCGCCACCGACGCGTGCGGCGCCGAGGGCCCCGGCCCGTGCCGCAACGTCGACCTGGCCCTCACCCGGGTGTTCACCCTGCTCGGCAAGCGCTGGACCGGCATGCTGCTGGGCGTCCTCACCAACGGCGGCCCCGCGTACTTCTCCGAGCTGCGCCGCGCCGTCCCGGGCATCAGCGAGCGGATGCTCTCCGACCGGCTGACCGAGCTGGCCGAGGCCGGGCTGGTCGTCCGCGAGGTCGACGCCGGCCCGCCGCTGCGAGTCAGCTACCGGCTCACCGAGGCCGGCTTCGCGCTCAAGCCCGCGCTCACCGAACTGGCGGTCTGGGCCGACCGCTACCTGCCGGAGGGCGTGCTCAGGAGCGGCTGCTGAGCCCCCCGGGCGCCCGGCGCACCTCCCCCGGACATGCGGAAGGGCCCGTCCACCGG
>NZ_JBHVEU010000051.1:0-29411 GCF_042802075.1 Kitasatospora sp. NPDC057518 | reverse complement strand
GTGTGAGTGGCCCGGGCCGGCTCGAACGGCGATGGTACGGCGGCGGTACGGCGAGGGGTCCCACCGGCGGGTGGGACCCCTGTGGGTGGGTGGGTCAGTCGGTTGCCGCCGCTGTCGGTCGGACGGCGATCGCGTCGATCTCGAAGAGCATCCCGGGCAGGGCGAGCGAGGCGACTCCGCTGAGTGTCTGCGCGGGCAGCCGGTCGCCCCAGGCCCCGGCGAGGGCTTTGCCGAGGACGGCGAGCTTCTGCGGGTCGTGGTCGACGATGTACGAGCCGAGCCGGACCACGTGCTCGAAGCCGAGGCCGACTCCGGCGAGTGCGGTGCGCAGGTTGGCGAGGGCGAGTTCCACCTGGGCGGCGAAGTCGCCGGGTACGACCCGGCCGTCGGCGTCGGAGGCGTACTGGCCGCCGATGAACACCGGTTCGCCGGGTGCGGAGGCGGCGTGGCTGTAGCCGAACGGCGTCGGGTCGTGCAGGCCGGGCGGGTTGGTGATGGTGCGGGTGTCGGTCACGGGTTTCCTCTCCTGGTGTCGGGCCGGGCTCGTTGCCGGGCGGTCTACGGCTCGGACCGGGCGGCTTCCTCCCGGGCGTCGCGCCAACTCGGCGACTCCAGGAAGTGGTTGTCGAAGAGGTCTTGCTTGGCGAGCAGTTCCTCGACCGTCGCCTCGCCCGCGCGGATCCGCTCCAGCAGGCGGAAGTAGTCGAAGCGCTCCACGCCGGGGGTGATCACTATCAGCAGGTCCGCCCCGGAGTCCGGGGCCGCCGCGAAGGCGTGCGGCAGGTGGGGCGGTACCACCACGAGGTCGCCGCTGCGGGCGGTGACGACCTCGTTCCCGACCAGCACCTGGGCTGAGCCGTCGACGACGAAGAACAGCTCCGAGGAGCCCCCGTGGTAGTGCGGGGTGGCGCCGTCCTTGCCGCGCCCCAGCGTGACGCGCAGGGTGCTCAGGGCGCCGCCGGTGGCGCTGGAGTCCGCCAGCAGCCGCCCCTGGCCGCCGAGCATCGAGACGGTCTCGGCTTCGTCGCCCCGCACGACCACGGCTTCCGGTCCGATCAACGTCATTGGTCTCTCCCCACGGTGAGCACTCCGATAGTTCCTCGGCTGATAGTACTACGTCTAACTATCTTCCATCGAATAACATTCCCCCATGGATCACGTGGACGTCATGCTCGACCAGTGGAGCCGGGAGCGCCCGGACCTCGACCTGGCGGCGGTCGGTACCGTCGGCCGCCTCGGCCGCTTCGCGCTGCTCGCGGGCCGGGTCGTCGAAGAGGTGTTCAAGCAACACGGCCTCCAGCGCGGCGAGTTCGACGTTCTCGCGACCCTGCGCCGCTCCGGCGCGCCGTACGAACTGATGCCCTCCGAACTCGCCGCGCTGCTGCTGATGTCGCGGGCCGGCATGACCAGCCGGATCGACCGGCTGGAATCGGCGGGCCTGGTGGAACGCCGCACCGACCCGGCGGACCGGCGCAGCGTCCGCATTGCCCTCACCGCGGCCGGACGCGCCCTCGTGGACGCCGCCTTCACCGACCACGCGGCCAACGAGACCGCGCTGCTCTCCGCCCTCTCGGGCGAGGAACGGGCCACCCTGGACGGGCTCCTGCGCAAACTGCTCGCCGACGTCGAGGGCACGGAGACCCCGGCACCCTGACGGCCCCGCCCGACGCCCCCGCCCGAGGTCCAGCCATCCGCGACCGCTCCGGAACGCCGTCGGCCGCCGTGCGAGGGGAATGCGTACGGCGGCCGACACCCGGTGCGGTGTGCCGTCCGTGACGACTGCCGCACCCTGACGTACTCCGCTTCCGGCGCGTCCCGTCCGGGATCCTCCCGCCGTGCATTCACCGGCGAGGCGGGCCCGACCGTGGTGCCGGCGCCCAGCGTCGAGCCCGGCGGCACGATGCTGCGCGGGCCGGTGGCGGCGCCCGCCCGCACCCGCAAGGCCTGGCTCCTCCGACCAGGGCGTGTCTCAGAAGTGGACCAACAGCCGCTTCACTCCTGACGAAGCGAAGCGAGCCAGCTCGCGTCCTGGAACTCGGCCGGGAGCTGGTCTTCCCACGGATCGATCCCGCGACGCTCCAGTTCGTCGAACCAGCGATCCCGCTGGGACTCGGGGAGGCGCTGTCCACACCACGGGCAAAAGTCGATCCTGATGATCGATGCACCACCGTCGTGGATGATCAACCCGTAGTCCTGGAACTTGGTGCTGAAGCGAATCAGCGCGTCCGGGCAGGCGAAGGGGTCGTCGTGCTGGTCGCAGTGCCAGTTCACCTGGCCCGTCATCGCCTCGCAGCAGTGGTCGGTCATAGCCTTGGCTCCTCATCGATCAGCAGGACGATCGGAAGTAGATCACGGCCTGAGATGATCTTCGGATGGGGCGGGGAGATCTGACGAACGCGCAGTGGGCGAGGCTGGCGGCGATGTTGCCGGCAAGCAAGAAGCCAGGACGGCCTCCGGTCTGGTCAAGCGGCAGCTGATCGACGGCATACGGTGGGGGCGGTACGGGTGCGCCGTGGCGGGACGTGCCCGCCCGGTACGGCGAGTGGGGGACGGTCTACGGGCTCTTCCGCCGATGGCAGCGCGACGGCACGGGGACCCGAATCCTCACCGGTCCCCGCGGACCGGGTCCGCAGCCGGAGGAAGCTCGGTTCTCACGGCGGTCGGCCACCCACGTTCTGCACGACCGACTACCGCGGGCGCCGCGCGGTGTCCCGGAGTCGGGTGCCCGTCAGGCCCGGAGGACCGCCTTCCCCCGGATCGCAGCGTCCGACTGATCGTCATCTCCCGTGCCTTAACGTCGACTTTCCCCTTCCTTGCGTGAGAACGGGGCGGGGATCCTGCTGTGCGGCAGGCTCCCCGCCCCGCTACGGAGGGTCGGGCTTCGGCTGGCGGCTACCCCCTGCGGCGGCGCCGCGTCCTGGGCCCGGAGACCCTGTGCCACGGGTAGCGGCGCGGGACCGGATCCGGTGAAACCGATCCAGCCGATCCAGCCGTCAGCCGATCGGTCCGAGGAGGAAGTTGCCCGGCGCGGAGGGGTCGTCGCTGAGGTAGAACTCGATGATCGCCTCGCGGAACTCGTCGAGGCTGATCACCCCGTTCCCGTCCCGGTCCAGCCGTGGGAACGCCTGCTCGGAGTGCACGCGGGGCACGCCCAGCTGCTCGTACATGTGGACGTACTCCTCCTTGCTGAGGACGCCGTCGCCGTTGGTGTCGTAGGCGTTCAGCAGGGCGTCGGCGATCGCCAGCACCGTGCCCTCGAAGTGCGCGGGCGTGGTCACGTCGGCCTTCATGACGGTGAGGAACTCCTGGCGCGAGACCTGTCCGTCGCCGTCGGTGTCCCCGTGCTCCAGCAGGAGGTCCCACCAGCGCGCGAAGGCGTCGTGCAGGGCCCGGATGGTGGCCTGGTCGTCCCTGGTCGCGGTCCGGGCGAACACGTCGGCGGTGCCGCGCAGGTCCTCCTGGGACAGCTGTCCGTCCCCGTTCAGGTCGAACCAGTCGAACAGGGTGTTGAACTTCTTGCTCTTCACGGCCGACGTCATGTGGTCCTCGATTCCCTGGCCGCGCGGGCGGCGTGCGGCGGCATGCGGCGAACGGTAGAAGGGGCGCTCCGGGGGACGCCCCCGCAACGCGGGGAAGCCACCGTCGCGGGTGACGGCGGGAGGGCGGCGGTGCGCCAGGTGGCTCAGCCCGGCCCGGTGAGGGCGTGGAGGGGGACCTCGACGCGCTGGTCGTGCTTGTCGACGAGCCAGCGGTCGATGTCCAACAGCCACCAGCGGTCGACCTCGACAGTGTAGAAGCGGCGGGGGCCCGAACCCCGGAAGTCGGATGCGGGCAGGAGCCATTCGCTCCGCACGGCGGGGTCGGGGAAGTTCAACTCGTAGTAGAGCCGGTGGTGTTCCGCCACGCCCTGGTCGTCGGTGGCGCGGCAGGTGCCGGTGAACTGGGCCCCGTCCAGGCCGAGTCCGGGCAGGCCGGTCAGGTAGAGCGAGCCCGCGACGCGGGGGTGGCAGCCGATGTTGCGGGAGTGCAGGGCGGTGCGCAGCGAGTAGTAGAGCAGCCGCAAGGGGGCGCCGGGAGCGCGCAGCGGCACGAAGTTGACGGTGGAGGCCCACGGTTCGGTGCCGTCGGTGGTGGCCAGGGTCATGAACCGGGCGTGGGTGAGCAGGTGCCCGCTGCGGCGCAGGAGTTCGTCGGGGCCGGTCACGGGGTGCGTCCCGGTGCGGGGGTGCGGTCGAAGCCGAGGGGGACCGGGGGGTCGCTGAGCAGGGTGGCGTCCAGCAGGGTCCACCAGCGGGTCTGTTCGGTGCGGCGGTGTTCCCAGGCCGGGTCGCGGCCGCGGTCGGCGACCTGGCGGCGGTAGCGGCCCCAGCCGGCTTCGTCGGCGAAGCTGACGGTGTGTTCGATGGTGTGGACGTGGGCGCCGACGGTGCGTACCGCCCACCGGGTGCGCAGGACGGTGTCGAGTCCGTCGTAGTACCAGGACTCGCGGGCGCGGACCCACTCCCAGAAGGCGTGCGGGTCCGTCTCCGCGTCCGGCGTGGGCTGGATCAGGTAGACCAGGTGCAGCACGGCGGGTCTCCTTCCGATGTCGGCGGCGGTCAGCCGGAGGCGGGAGCGTCGGGGCCGTCCTGGGCCCAGCCGTTCCACTCGGGTGCCAGGGCCCAGGGGCGGGCGGCGCACCGGCCGGTCCAGAGCCGGGCGGTGTGGGCGTTGTGCCGGGCCGCCGTCCGCCGGTCGCAGAACCGCCCGTGCAGGGGCAGGACGACGGCGGCGAGCGGGGAGAGCACGGCGCCCTGCCGGATCTTGATCTGCCAGGCGGAGACGGCCAGGCGGTAGCGGTGGAAGCCGCCGGCGGCCGCGTAGTCGACGGGGGCCTGGTAGCAGAGCACGAAGTACTCGCTCCGGGGCTGGGCGGCGCGGTAGTCGAAGCCGAAGTAGCGGCCGTAGAGCCGGTCGTGGTGGGTGTAGCAGACGTTCACGGCGACGGGGCGGCCGTCGCGGACGGCGAAGCAGCCGACGGCCCGGTCCAGCACGCCCGTCGTGGCCTGGGCGGCGAAGGAGCGGAGCATCCAGGCGGGGTCGCTGGTTCCACCGTGCCGGGCACGGGTCTGCGTCACCAGGGCCGCGGCCTGCCGGGCGACGTCCCCGTGGGCCAGGGGCCGCCATTCCACGGTCGTGCCGCCGCGCTCGCAGGTGCGGCGTTCGGCCCGGCGGTGGGTGCGGTCGGGCTGGCTCATCCGCGCCGACTGCTCGGCGTAGCCGCCGGCCGGGACGGCGACGTTGGCGTCCGCGTCGTGCAGCAGGACGACGGCCCGGGGGTGGATCCGGGTGAGCTCCCGGGCGTCGCCGGCGGCCAGGTAGGGCAGGACCACGCCGTCGAGGCCGCGGTCGCGGGCCAGCCGCAGCGCCCCTTCCAGCAGGACTTCCAGGGCGCGGTCGCGGTCCTCGCCGCGGGTGCGGACCAGTTCGTTGTAGGTCGAGCGCCGGGCTCCCAGCCACAGCCATCGAGCGGACCGGGCGGCCGCCAGGTCCGGGAACAGCGTGGGCAGGTGGAACAGCCCGGGTTCGTCGTTCTCGCCGGGCCAGACGGACAGGGCGCCCAACAGCCGGCCGCCGGAGGCGGCGGTGAGCGCGCCGGTGTCGCCGTGGGCGAGTTCGAGCGCGCGCACCCAGGCGCTGCTGTTGTAGAAGTTGTCCGGGCCGATCAGCCGGTCCCACCGCGCGGGGTCGACCGCCGCGGGGGACGGGGGGAATCCTGCCTCGATCGGGCCGGGGCGGCGGTGGTCCCGTGGTGTGGTCGCCATGGTGGTGTCTCTGGGATCGGGCTCCGGGGGTCGGGTTCTCCGGGATCAGGTCCTGGTGCAGCTGATGATCGCCGCGTGGGGGCAGGCGAGGTACGGCCGCCAGAAGTCCTCGCCGTGGCGGGCGGTTCCTTCCCCTGAGACCCGGAAGGCGGGCCAGGAGATCGAGGCGAAGCCCGTCTCGCGCAGGGCCCGTTCCAGGGTGGTCCGGCTCCAGTACCGTGCGGTGATCCGTTCGTCGTAGCGGCCGAAGCACAGTTCCAGCGTCACCCGCGAGGCGTCGTGGCGCGACTCGGTCTCCACCAGGCGCAGGCCGTAGCGCTCGTAGTAGGCGCGCTCGCCGTGGAAGTCCGGGTTCACCGGCAGGGTGACGAACCGGCCGCCCGGGCGCAGGGTCCGTGATGCCAGGGCGCACAGGGAGAGCAGTGCTCCGTAGTCCTCCGCGTACGGCAGGACGTACACGGCCAGGCACGCGTCGAAGGCGCCGTCCTCGACGAGGTCGCGGCGCTCGGTGTACTCGATGCCCAGCGGCTCGGCGCGTTCGGCCCGCCGCGCGACGTCGAGCATGCCGCCGGAGACGTCGTACCCGACCACCCGCGCCGCGCCGCGTCGCTTGAGCTCCCGGCTGTACAGGCCCGTACCGCACCCGATGTCCAGGACGCTACGGCCGGTGACCGTGCCCAGTGCGGCGAACACGCTGAACGACTCCAGGTGTCGGCGCCAGGGCAGGAGGAACATCTCCTCGTACATGTCACCGAGGGTGTCGAACCGGTCCGCTCCGCCCATGCCTTCGATTGTCCGCCCGATCTCCGGGGCGTGCCCGGCCCGCTACCGCCGCGGGTCCCGAGACCGCCGCCGGCCTGGCTACCGCCCGCTCCCGGCCGTCGCCCGCCCGCGCAGGGAGACCCCGAAGCGGCTCCGGAGCCGGTGCACCTCCCACCACGCCACCGCGGTCACCGTCGCGGGCCCGCCGACCACGGCGGCCAGCTGGACGGCCGGCGGGCCGGGCGGCAGGCCGCCGAACACCAGCCCGATCAGGGCGAGTTCCCAGACCAGGACGCCGGTCAGGACGGGCGGGAACACCGGGTGCACCCGGTCCATGGTGAAGGCCGTGCGAACCACCGTCGGCGAGGCAAAGGCCACGAACATCAGCACCCAGATCGGCAACGCCAGGACCAGCAGGTTGAACAGCGGCCCGAGGAACAGCCCCTGGACCGACCCCTGCGCCTGACCGGCGAGCCACAGCAGCACCGGCACCGCCGCGCACGCGCCCAGGTACTGCGAAGCCATCAGGACCGCCGGCCGCACCTGGGCCCGCATGGCCGGGCGCGCGGCCGGCCCGGCGAGCCGGAACAGCACCCCGACCACCACGGGCGCGGTCACCAGCACCAGCAACGGGGTGACCGTCAGCCGGGTCTCGAACTGGTCGTCGAGCTGGTCCCAGTCGTCCGCCGTCCCGTACACGAGCAGCACCACGAGCGCCGCCCCGAGCGCCAGCCACCCCCGTATCCTCTGCACCCGCAGCACCACCTCGTCGGTGATCCCCCGGGGCCCGGGCACGATGAACACCCGTCGCGCCAGCCGCCGTGCCGACCTGGCCATCGGATAGAGCGCCAGGAAGACCAGGAACGGCCACAGGCAGAACAGCAGCGGCACCAGGGCCCACCACCTGGCCACCCGCCGCGCGGGCGCCAGCAACTCCCGCAGGGTGGGCCACTCCTCGCCCCGGAACCGCTGCCACAGCGGAACTCCGGCCGGTCGCGGCCACTGGCGGGGATCCCGCGGGTAGGGGCTCCGTGGGAAAGAGCCCTGATCTCCGTACGTCACGCCGAGTTCCTCACACCTCTCTGTGCCGCTGCCGACACTCCGTCAACCCGTCAGCGCCGCACCCTACTGCCCTGCGCCCGTGCTTCGTCCACCCCCTGCCCGCCACCCGTCCGGCCGACGGCCGTTCTCGGTTCGCGCTCGGACCAGGCCGGCCACCCGGCCTCGGGGGGCGTCGGATGAGCCTGCGGAGTGTGACGGGAGTGGCGGTGGGGCCGCCGCGCTGCGGCCCTGTCCTTCCGCCATGGCGCCATGGCGGCGGTCTCCGGCTGATGGGTTGTGGGCTCTCGACAAGGTCCTGGGCGGGCAACGGCGTCCGACCCGTGACGGCCGAGACCCTGGTGGGTCGTCCCGCGAACCGGACGCTCCTGCCGGTCCTCAGCGAGGGGAACTCCGGGGCGAAGGCGGCGCTTGCGCACCGTCACGCCGTCCGTCCGCCGCGGCGAGCAGGACCTCCGCCGCCTCGGTGCGCACGTACAGGACGTACCGGCCGCTGCGGTGGGCGTCGACCAGGCCGGCGGTGCGCAGGGCGGTCAGGTGCTGGGAGACCCCGCCGGGCGTGATCCCGGTGCGGCGGGCCAGCTCGGTCGTCGAGGCGGGCGTGTCGAGGTCGGCCAGCAGCCGGGCCCTGGAGCGGCCGACGACCGCTGCCAGGGCCTGCGGGACGGTGACCTGCCGTTCCCAGAGCGCGGCCACCCCGCGCGGCGGATAGCGCAGGGTGGGCTGCCAGTTCGGGCTGACGACGGAGAAGACGCGGGGCCAGACGAACACCGACGGCACGAGGAGGAGGCCGCGCCCGCCGAGCCGCCGGCTGCCGTGGACGTAGTGGTGCCCGACGCGCAGGGTGCCGTCGTCCCAGGTCACGACGGACCCCAGGTCGCCCAGCAGTCGGTCCGCCCCGTGCTCGGCGAACAGCCTGGCACGGTGCAGCACGTCCCCCTCCAGCAGCGAGCGCATGCGGGGCCAGTACGGCGCGAGCGCGATCTCCCAGTACGACGCGATGAGGTCGGCGAGTTCGGCGAGGCCGCGGCGCGGATCGCCGCGCAGTCGGTCGACGCGCTCGGAACGCGGCGCGCGCGGAGCGCCGAGGCCCGACCGGACCTGCTCGGCGGGCGTGGCACGCAGGACGGCCAACTCGCTTTCCAGATCGGAGGCCGGGCCCGCCGGCGGCGGCGCGAGGAAGATCGGGATCGACCCGGGCGGATCCGGGACCAGATCGGCGAGCAGACGCCAGTCCAGCCCCGAGGCGGCCAGCCGGCGTCCGGCCTCGCCGCTCCACGGGCGGTGCAGCGGGTGCTCGGCCGGATGCTTCAGCACTCTGACGCTGGCCACCACTTCCCACAGCGGCGACAGGGTGAACCTGGTGCGGGCCAAGTCGCGGACGGAGAACGCCAGATCCAGCACGATGCCCCCTCGACGGCGGAGGACCCAGCGGCCGGCGGCCCGGGATTCAGTACAGCCTAAATTCCTCGCCCGCCGGCCGGTCCGGCGGGAACCTCGGCTCATGACCAGCACCGACCTTCCCCAGCGGCCGGACACGGCCGCTACCACCCCCGATCCGTCTGCTTCGGTCCTGCGGGACCCGGGCTTTCGCCTGCTCGTCGGCGCCGCCGCGGTGAGCAAGCTCGGCACCGCGGTGAGTGCCCTCGCGATACCGCTGACCGCCGTCCTGGCCCTGCACAGCTCGCCCGGACAGGTCGGCCTGCTGGCGACGCTGAGCACCCTCGCCTTCCTGCTGATCGGCCTGCCGGCCGGGGCCTGGGTGGACCGGATCCGCAAGCGGCCGGCGATGATCGCCGCCGACCTGGTCCGGGCCGCCCTCCTCGGGTCGGTGCCGGCCGCCTGGGCGCTCGACTGCCTGACGATCCAACAGCTCTACCTGGTGGTCCTGTTGACGGGCGTGGCCACGGTCTTCTTCGACGTGGCCACGCTGACCCAACTGCCCGACCTGGTCGGGCGCCACCGGCTCACCCAGGCCAACGCCCACCTGGTGACGGTGGACGCCCTCGCCCAGATCGGCGGGCGCAGCGCGGGCGGATTCCTCACGGCCCTGCTCTCCGCCCCGGCGGCGATCGTGGTCGACGCGGTCGGCTACCTGTGGTCGGCGCTCCTCCTGCTGCGCATCCGCCGGCCGGAGCCGGGTCCGCGGCAGCGGCCCGACGCGGGGCTCGGCCGCGAGATACGCGAGGGACTGCGTTTCGTGCTCGGCGACCCGATCCTGCGGGCCGTCGCGCTCGCCGGAGCACTGACGAACCTGTCCGTCCAGCTGTGCCAGACCATGGTGCCGGTGTTGTTCGCCCGGGAGCTCGGCCTCTCCGGCGGTGTCATCGGCCTGTTCTTCGCCGTCGGCGGTCTCGGCGTGCTCATCGGTTCGATGTCGGCCCGCTGGTCGGCCCGCCGGTTCGGCGTCGGGCGGCTGCTGTGGTCGGTGGGCCTGGCCGTCGCACCGCTCGGCGCCCTGCTGGCCCTGGCCGCCCGAGGACCGGCCCTCTGGCTCGCCACCGGAGCCTGGCTGATCACCACGTACAAGATCGGCGTCGACAACGTGATCCAGGTCAGCTTCCGGCAGAGCGTCACCCCCGACCACCTGCTCGGCCGGATGAACGCCACCATGCGCGTCCTGTTGACGGGCTCACTCGCGATCGGCGCGGCCCTGGCCGGGCTGCTGGGCGAACTCGCCTCCGTCCGAACCGCGTTGTGGGCCGGGGCCGCCGGGCTCGCCACGGTCTGGATACCGATCTTCTTCTCGCCGCTGCGCACCCGGCGCGAACTGCCGGGCACCGGCGCTCCGCGATGAACCGGCAGCCGGGCGATCGCTCCCGCGCCGTCATCACTTCGGCAGCAGGCGCGGGCGGGTAGGCCGGCACCGGAGCGGGAACCGCTTCCGTCCACGAGATCGGCATCCGCACCAGCGCCGAGCCCGGGCCGACCCGCTGGATCCCCCTCGACGAACTCGCCGTCCGGGTCACCGACGCCAGGTTCGCGCTGATCTGGGACGACGGCACCGGCACCGTCCGGGAGATCGCCGTCTGCGCCGGACACATGCTCAACCACAGCCGGGCGCCGGCCGTCTGCCGCTTCCTCGCCGACCTGAGCCGCGACGGCACCGCCCTGCTCACCGGCTTCGACTGGGGACCGGCCCGCGGGTTCCCCTACCTGCCCCGCGTCACCCGCGGCCCGCTCGTCCTGCGCCCGGCCCAGTGGCGCCTCGACCACGCCCGGGGAGAGGAGCTCACCGGGCACCCGGACGGGTTCCCGGCCGCGCTCGACGCCTGGCGCCGCCACTGGCGGGTGCCCCGCCACACCTACCTGACGAGCAGCGACGAGGCCGCCGACCACCGGCTCCTCATCGACCTCGCCGCGCGCTCCCACACGGAGGAACTGCGCCGCGCCGTGAACCACCTGCGGCCCGGCGGCGCCGTCGTCCTCCAAGAAGCCCTCCCCGGCCTCGACGACGCCTGGGCCACCGGGCCCGACGGGCCCCACATCGTGGAACTCGTCGTCTCCATGACCCGCCGCGCCGCCGCCCCTCCCGCACGGCGGCCCCGGCCCGCCCACGCCCCGATCGGCCGCACGGAGCGAATGCGCCACCCCGGAAGCGACTGGACCTACGTCAAGCTCTACGGCGACCGGCAGGACGAGAACTCCCTGCTCGCCGACGGCGTCAGGGACCTCGTCCGCGCCACGGCGCACCACACGGACCGCCGCATATTCCTGCGCTACGCGGACCCCGACCCCCACCTGCGGCTGCGCCTGCGCGGCGACCCCGGCCGGCTCATCCCCGCACTCGGCGACTGGGCCGGAACCCTCCTGGCCGACGGACACCTCTCCCGGTTCGGCTTCGACGTCTACGACCGCGAGATCGAACGCTACGGCGGCCTCCCCGCCATGGACGCCACCGAGCAGCTCTACACCGCCGACAGCCTCGCCGTCCTCGACCTGCTGTCCCTCGGCCGCACCGGACAACTGCCGCTCGACGACACGGCGCTCGCCCTGCTCACCATCGACGACCTGCTGGCAGGCCTCGGCCTCGACGAACCGGACCGGCTGCGCTTCTACCGCCGGATCCACGACCGTTGGACCCACCGACTGCGCTCCGCCGGCGCCCAGTACCGCACCCGCAAAGCGGAGTTCTGCGAACTGCTGCGCGGCCCGGCCCCGCCCGGCATCGACGCCGTCCTCGCCGAACGCCGCCGCGCCGCGCAGGACGTCGCCGCCCGGCTCGCCGACCTGGACCGCCACCGGCTGCTCGGCAAGCCGCTGCCCGACCTCTGCGACAGCTACGTCCACCTGCACTGCAACCGCCTGCTCGGCCCGGACCGCACGACGGAACACGCCATCCTGGAACTGCTCTTCCGGACGCGCCAGAGCCTGGCCGCGAAGGCCCGCTGACACCCCGGTGGGTTTCCTGGGGACCACCGCGTGATCGATGTCCGTCAGGCCGGGGGGAAGACCAGTGAAAAGGAAGGGTTCAACCATGGTTGACCGCGACGGCTACCTCGATGTTCGGTCCCGCAGTGCGTCCGTCCCCGACCTCGACGCGAAGCTGCCCGGCCAGGCCTTCAGGAAGGGCGCGGGGGAATCGTTGTTCCGCGAGTTCGACGCGGTCCTCACCCGGGCATTCCGGCCGGCACTCCGCGAGATGGCCCGGTGGCACGGCGACGACCGAATCGAAACGCCTCGGCTCTCGTGCACCTGGCCGTGCCGCCGCACCCGCGGAACGCCGAGGACGACCCGTGGCGGCTGTGCGCCGTGCACAGCCCTGGCCCCCGTTTCCGTGATCCGAATGGCCGCCTCCCGCACCACCGGACGGGCGATGGCGGCGCGCGGCCCCGCCCGAGGGCCCTTACGTTGAGGTCGAACGGCGCTCGGTCGCACCCGCCGCGACCATGCGCACAGACACGCGGCCATGCGCGGAGACAGTCGGCTCCCGGGGCCGCGGGAATCGGGGAACCGGGTGAGCGTGCCGGAAGAAGTCCTGGTGCCGGAAGGGGGCACCGCGGCGCCCTCGGGGTCGTCGGCCGGCGACAGCGCCGCCGGGCCGCTGCTGCCGACCCCGTCGCTGCCCAAGGGCGGTGGGGCGATCCGCGGGCTGGGCGAGAAGTTCACCGTCAACCCCGCGCGCGGCACCGGCTCGATGTCGGTCCCGCTCGCCCTCAGCCCCGGACGCTCCGGCAGCGGCCCCGGGCTGGCGCTGCGGTACGAATCGGGCGCCGGGAACGGCACGTTCGGCTTCGGCTTCGACATCGGGCTCCCCACGATCTCCCGCAAGACCGCCAAGGGCGTCCCCCGGTACGACGCCTCCGACGTGTACCTGCTCTCGGACGCCGAGGATCTCGTGCCGGTCCTGCTGGAGCAGCCGGACGGTTCCTGGTCGCCCGATGTCCGCGACGTGACCATCGACGGCGCCGCGTACCGGGTCGGCCGTTTCCGCCCGCGCAGCGACACCGCGTTCAGCCGCATCGAGCGCTGCGAACGCCTCGGCGTCGGCGAGGTGTTCTGGCGCACGCTCTCGCGCGACAACGTCACCAGCGTGTTCGGCCGCGACGCCGGCGCGCGCGTCGCCGACCCCGACGATCCCGGGCGGGTCTTCCAGTGGCTGCTGGAGGAGGTCCGCGACGACCGCGGAAACGTCACCACGTACACCTACAAGTCCGAGGACCTGGCCGGCGTCGACCCCTCCGCGCTGCACGAACGCCACCGCCTCGACGGGCCTCCGCCGGCCACGCGGTACCTGAAGAGCGTCCGCTATGGCAACCGGCAACCCGGATCGGCCGATCCGTCCTGCTTCCTGGTCGTCCTCGACTACGGCGAGCACGACCGGGCCCCGCTGGAGGTACGGCCCTGGCCGGTGCGCGAGGACGCCTTCTCCGACCACCGGGCCGGCTTCGAGCTGAGGACCCGCCGGCTGTGCCGACGGGTGATGATGTTCCACGACTTCCCCGAGGAGTTCGCCGGCGGCCCCAACCCGCGGCTGGTGGCCTCCACCGACCTGACCTTCGCGCCTGACGCCGTGGCCACCGAACTCGTGTCGGTGACCCACACCGGCTACGACTGGGATCCGACGCTCGGCGACTACCGCACCGCGGCCCTGCCCCCGCTGGAACTCGGCTGGACGAGGGCCGAGCCGGACACCGAGGCCCGGCGGGTCGAGGCGGTTCCGGCACCGGAGGGCAGCGACGGGCCGTACTGGGTGGACCTCGACGGCGAGGGCCTTCCCGGCGCCCTGAACCGGCAGGCCGGGGCGTGGTGGTACCAGCGCAACCTCGGCGGCGGCCGGCTCGCCCCGCCCGAGCAGGTCGTGACGGCGCCCTCGCCGGGGATGGCGGCGCCCGGCGGCGAAGGACGGCTGCGACTGACCGACCTGACCGGCGATGGCCGCCTCAGCCTGGTCGACGCCGGCCCCGGAGGCCTCGGCTCGGCGCTGCGCGAGGACGGCGGCTGGTCGCCGTTCCGGCCCTTCCGCTCCACCCCCGTCCTGGACTTCGACGACCCGGGCCTGCGCCAGGTCGACCTCGACGGCGACGGGCTGCCCGACCTGCTGCTGGGCACCGGCGACGGCCTGGTGTGGAACCGCGGCGCGGGCCGCGACGGCTACGGCCCGCGGCAGCAGGTGACCCTGCCCTGGGACGAGACCCGCGCACCCCGGCTGACCTGGGTGGACACCACCCGGACGGTCTTCACGGCCGATCTGACCGGCGACGGTCTGAGCGACATGGTGCGGATCCGCGACGGCGAGGTCTGCTACTGGCCGGCGCTGGGCCACGGCCGCTTCGGCGCCAAGGTCACCATGGACGGCGCCCCCGTCTTCGACTTCGCCGACACCTTCGACCCGCGCCGGGTGCGGCTGGCCGACATCGACGGCACCGGGCCGGCCGACCTCCTCTACCTGGGCCGCGACGACGTCCACTGGTGGCGCAACCTCGCGGGCAACGGCTTCGGCCCCAGACAGTCGCTCGGGGCGTTCCCGACCGTGGACGGGCTCGGCCGGGCCGACGTGGTGGACCTGCTCGGCACCGGCACCGCCTGCCTGGTCTGGTCCTCGCCCCTGGACCGCGGCCGGGTCGAGTACCTGGACCTGTCACACGGCACCGACACCGGCCTGCCGGACGGCGATCCCCGCCTGGCCGGCTGGAAGCCGCACCTGTTGTGCGAGGCGCGCAACAACTTCGGCGCCCGCACCCGCGTCGAGTACGCCCCCTCCACCCGCTACTACCTCGCCGACCGCGCCTCCGCCGACCCGGCCGACCACTGGGTCACCAGCCTGCCCTTCCCCGTCCCGGTGGTGGCCCTCCACCGGATCACCGACGCCGTCTCGGCCGCCGACCACACCTGCGGCTACAGCTACCGGCACGGCTACTTCGACGGCGTGGAAAGGGAGTTCCGCGGCTTCGGCATGGTCGAGACCCGTGACGCCGAGACCTTCGCCGCGCCCGGCGGCGAACTCGACGTACCCCCCGTGCGCACCCGACGGTGGTTCCACACCGGGGCCTATGCCGACGTGCTGACCGGCCGCTGGAACGGGGACACGGCGGCGGACCCGCTGCCGCCCGTGACGTTCGACGGCGTGACCGGCGGTGAGGAGTACCGGCAGGCCCTGCGGGCGCTGACCGGTGCGCCGCTGCGCACCGAGATCTACGCCGACGACGGCACGCCGCAGGCCGTCCACCCCTACAGCGTCTCCGAGCAGTCCCACCGGGCCCGCCGCCTCCAGCCCGCCGCCGAGCCCGCCGTCCAGGGCACACCCGCGCCGCACCGGCCGTGGGCGGCGTGGGCGGCGTTCACCACCTACGAGGCCGAAGTGCTGCTCCGCCACTACGAGCGGGACCCGGCCGATCCCCGCGTGGCCCACTCGCTGACCCTGGACGTGGACGCCTACGGCTCGGTGACCTCCAGCGCCGCCGTCGACTACGCCCGCCGTACCCCCGCCGTGGCCGAACAGCAGGCCGTCCCGGTGACCTGGGTGAGGGCCACCATCGACAACACCGACACCGCGCAGGTGCTGCGGCTGGGCACACCGATCGAGGTCATCGCCCACGAGATCACCGGCCTGCCCGCCCCCGGCGGCCACCGGTACACCGCGGACCAGTTGCGCGCGGCCTTCGCCGCGGCCGTCGAGATCCCCTACGAGCAGCAGCCCGCGGCCCGGGTCGTCCAGCGGCGGTGCATCGAGCGCCAGCGCACCCGCTACTGGTCCGACGACCTCACCGCGCCCCTGCCGCTCGGCCTCACCGGCGCCCGCGCACTGCCCCACCAGTCCTACCGGCTCGCCTTCACACCCGGGCTGCTCACCGCCGCCTATGGCGGGCTCGTCGACGCCCCGCTGCTGACCGGCGAGGGCGGCTACGTCCTGGAGGACGGCCTGTGGTGGGCCCCCTCGGGCGTCCACGGCTACGGCGCGGACTTCCTGCTGTCCGTGTCGTACACCTCCCCGTTCGGCAACACCTCCACCATCGACTACGACAGCCACCGGCTGCTGACGACGGCGAGCAGGGCGTCGCGGACCGCGCCGTACGACACGCTCGTCACGACGGTCGACAACGACTACCGGGTGCTGGCGCCCCGGCAGATCACCGACCCCAACGGCAACCGCGGCCACTGCGCGTTCGACCCGCTCGGGCTGATCACCGCGACCTGGACCACCGGCAAGGCTGCCGGCACCGACGGCGACCCGGACGCCCTGCCCGGCACCGTCTACACCTACGGCCTGGACGCCTGGCAGACCCACGGGGGACCGGTCTGGGCGCACGTCGAGACACGGGAACGGCATGGCGACCCGGCGAGCCCCTGGCAGCGCAGCCGGGTCTACACCGACGGCCTCGGCCGCGTGGCGATGACCAAGTCGCAGGCTGAGCCCGGTCCGGCCCAGGCCCTGGGCGCCGACGGCCACGCGGTGCCCGTGGACACCGGCACCGCGCCGCGCTGGATCGGAAGCGGCCGCACCGTCTACAACAACAAGGCACTGCCGGTGGAGAGTTACGAACCCTACTTCTCCACGACCGTCGACTACGAGGACGCCGAGGTCCTGGTCAAGCAGGGCGTGACGGACATCCTGCGCTACGACCCGCTCGGCCGGCTGATCCGCACCGACCACCCCGACGGCACCTACGACACGACCGCGTTCACCCCGTGGGAGGAGACCCGCAGCGACCCCGGCGACACCGTCCTGACCAGCCGGTGGTACGCCGACCGACAGGCCGCCGGCACCCCGCCCGCCGAACAACGGGCCGCCCAGCTCGCCGCCGCCTACGCGAACACCCCGGCCGTCGCCGTCCTCGACACCCTCGGCCGCACCGTGCGCACCCGCGAGGACAACGGCCCCGACGGGGTGTACGAGACCGTTGCCGTCCTCGACGTCGAGGGCAACACCCTCGCCGTGACCGACGCGCGGGGCGTGCGCGCGGTGGACCAGACGCACGACCTGCTCAACCGGGTGCTGCGCACGGCCGCCGCGGACTCCGGCGAGCGGCGACGGCTCACCGACTGCTCCGGCGTCCCGCTCCGCGCCTGGGACGCGGTGGGCACGACCGTGCGTTACACCTACGACCCGCTGCGCCGCCCCGCCGAGACCTGGGTGCTGGCCGCCGGCGCGAGCACCGAACGGCTCGCCGACCTCACCGTGCACGGCGAGTCGCACCCCCAGGCCGTCAGCCTCAACCTGCTCGGGCGGGTGTACCGGCACTACGACGAGGGCGGCCTGGACCAGGCCGGAGCCTTCGACTTCAAGGGCAACCTGCTCTCCACCTCCCGCACCCCCGCCAAGGCCGAGACCCCGCCGGACTGGTCACCGCTGCACGGCCGGCCGCTCGCCGACCTCGACGCCCTGGCCGCGCCCCTGCTGGACACCACCGACGTCCTCACCTCCGCGACCGCCTACGACGCGCTCAACCGGCCGGTCCTGCAGACCCTCCCCGACGGGACCCGCGTCGCGCCCCGCTACGGCGAGGGCGGACTCCTCGCCGCCGTCGACGCCTTCCCGGGCACGGCGACCGCCGTCACCCCGATCGTGACCGACGTCGAACACGACGCCCACCGCCGGCGGCGGCTGATCGGCTACGCGGACGGCATCGTCACCACGTACACGTACGACCCGATCTCCTCGAACCTCACCGGCCTGCGCACGCTCACCGGCGGCGGATCGCCCACCGCGCTCCAAGACCTCGGCTACACCTACGACGCCGCCGGGAACCTGGTCGAGGTGACCGACGCCGCCCAGCAGACCGTCTTCTTCGACGGCAACGTCGCCGCCCCGGTCACCCGCTACACCTACGATCCCGTCTACCGGCTGCGCTCGGCGACCGGCCGCGAACACGCGAGCCTGGGCGTCCAGCCCGACAGCACCGAGCCCGCGTACGCGCCGCTCCCGCACCCCAACGACGCCCAGGCGCTGCGCACCTACCGTCAGGACTACACCTACGACCCGGCCGGCAACCCCCTGACCCTGGTGCACAGCGCCGGGCCCAACGGCAGCTTCACCCGCCGCTACACCAACGACACCGCGTCCGACCGGTTGCTCTTCCATACCAGGCCCGGCGACCCGGCCGGCAGCGCCGGCTCCGCGGCCTTCCGCTACGACGCGAACGGCCGGACGACCGGCATGGCCCACCTGCCGGGCGCACTGGAGTGGAACCATGCCGACGAACTGCGGTCGGTGGACCTCGGGGGCGGCGGCCGGGCGTCCTACCTGTACGACGCGACGGGGCGGCGCGTGCGCAAGACCGTGACCCGGATCGGCGGGCTCCAGGAGGAGCGGACCTACGTCGGCGGGTACGAGGTCTTCCGCCGCCGGCGCGGCGGGGCCGTCGTCTTCGAACGGACCACCGTGCACATCGGCGACGGCGAGGGCCGGACCGCGCTGGTCGAGACGGTGACCGTCGACACCGACGATCCGGGCTCGGACCGCTCGCCGGCGGTCCGTCTGCAGTTCAACAACCGCCTCGGCTCCAGCCTGCTGGAGACGGACACCACCGGCCGGGTCATCTCGTACGAGGAGTACCACCCCTACGGCACGACCTCGCTGTGGCTGGCGGCGGGTGCGGCGCAGGTCAGCGTCAAGCGCTACCGCTACAACGGCAAGGAGAAGGACGACGAGACCGGCCTGTACTACTACGGCGCCCGCTACTACGCCTGCTGGCTGGGCCGCTGGATCAGCACCGACCCCGGTGGCTTCACCGACGGCCTGAACCTGTACGCGTACGTCTCCGGCGACCCGGTGAACTTCGCCGACCCGACCGGGCGGGCGGGGAGCGGCCGGGGGAAGGAGTTCATCTACGACCTGCGGATGCGCACCACCCCGCTCGACGCGGAGACCCGCCAGATCATCGAGAGGCTCCACCCCGGCCAGCCCATCGATCCGCGCTGGGGGCAGGACGCCTGGAAGACGCCGAAGGAGATCCTCGAACACCACCGCACCATGCTCAAGCGCCACGGCGACAAGTTGTACAAGTGGCGCAATCCGGGCGGAGGCCGGGGCGGCATGGGCAAGGGCGCCCCGCGGGTCCGTAGCGCCGTCCACGTCGAGCACCCCTACAACATGAAGTTCGCCACGCACGGCGACGCCGGCAGCGGCTACTGGGGCAATGCCTCCGACAACTACGCCAAGGAACACGTCTACCGGCGCTGGCAGGCCGCACGGTCCTCGGCCCAGGCCACCGCGCAGGCCCCTGCCCAGGCCCCGGCGCAGGCTCCCGCCGCTCAACCGCCGGAAAGGGTGCGGGTGGACGTCGAGGAGCCGCGGGTCCGCGTCGACGCCGAACCGCGGATCCGGGTCGATACCGAGCCGCGCATCCGCGTGGCTCCCGTCGAGAGCGCGGCCGAACACGCCGCGGAACGCGCCGCCGAACACGCCCTGGAGGAGGCCGGAGAGGGCGCCCTGAAGCGGATCGGCGAGCAGGCGCTCAAGAAGAGCGCCCTGCTCGTGCCCGGCGTGGGCATCGCGCTCGGCATCGGGATGGGCCTGGAGGACCTGCGCGAAGGCGACTACTTCGGCGCCCTGCTGGACTTCGGCGGTGCCATCCCGGGTCCGGTCGGTGAGGCGTTCGGCATCGCCGGGATCGTGTACTCGATCGGCAAGGCCGTCGTTCAGGGCGCGGCCGAGCAGCCCCCGGCAGGGCCCACACCCGGACCCGCGCCGACGCCCGAGCCCGTGCCCGAGGCGCCGCCCGCGCCGCCGGTCGCGCCCCCGCCCCCGCGGCCGCCCGTGCGGCCCGCACCCAAGGCCGCCCCGGCCGCGCCGCCGGTCGAGCCGGAACCGCAGCAGACGTTCGATCCGAGTCTGCCCATGGTCTAGCGGCACCCCCGCTCGGCACGTTCGCCCTTCCTACGTCCGCGCACCACACAGATCAGTTTGGGGAGTCATGTCCACCGTTGTCCGTGGGACCGCCGCCGTGGCGGCCGGGTCGCGGCTCGGCCGGCGGGCCGCCGTCGTGACGGGGCCGCCGCAGAGCACCGAGTCCACGATCCTCGGGCCGTCGTCCACCGACCACCGGGGCCCCCACCGGGCGACCCGTGAGCCAGGGCGGGGCTTCGGCCCGCCCGGGGAGTGGGTGGTGGACGACGGTGGTGCCGTCCTCGCGTTCCCACCCGACCTGCCGACCGGGCCGAAAGGCCCCGCCGCACCCGGACCGGCCGCCGCAGGCGGGGCGGCCACGGGCGCGGGAGGCGAGGGCGGACAGGGCGGCGGCCCTGGCTACGGCGGCCGGGGCTACGGCGGACACGGGCCCGGCGACGGGCACGGCCCGTCCGTCGCTGACGACCTCACGGTGTCCGGGCAGGTCACCTGGCCGGAGGGAGCCCCGGTCGTCAACGCGGTGATCCGAGCCGTGGACCGGGACCTGCGCACCGAGCAGCCGCTCGGACCGTTCGCCCCCGGCTTCCCGAACGAGACGCGCACGGACGCGGCGGGCATGTACACCATCCACTACAACCGGACGCAGTTCGCCCGGGTCGAGCTGGGATCGGCGGACCTGATCGTCCGGGTCCGCGACGCGGCCGGCGTGGTGGTCGCGGCCTCGCCGACCATGTTCAACGCGCCACCGCAGGCCGTGATCAACCTGGTGGTGACCGGGCCGATGGCCGGGCAGCCCTCCGAGTGGGACCGGCTGGCCGCGGTCGTCGAGCAGCTCGTCGACAATCCGAGCCCGGCCGGCCTCGGCCAACTGCGCATGTCCGACCTGGAGTTCCTCCTCGGGGAGACCGGTGCGGCCGCCGACCGGCTCACCGCGCTGATCCAGGCGGCGGGGCTGGTGACCGACGCCGTCGCCGCGGGCGTCACCGGGATCCCGCCCGAGGCGTTCTACGGCCTGATCCGCGAGAAGCTGCCCGCCGATTGGCCGGGCCTCGCCGGGCACCCGGCCGCCGACTTCGCCGCCGCCCTGCAGAAGGCCGTCAACGAGGGCATCGCCCCGTCGGCACTCGCCGCACAGGCCGCCCACCTCGGCGACCTCATCGCCCAGGCGGCGGCCCATGCGCGGTCCACGACGACCGGCCAGGCGGCGAAGCTGGCCGACCCCGCCGTCCGGTACGCCGACACCCGGCACGCCGGCGGCGAGCCGATCGTCGACGCCCGCCTCGACGCCGCGCTCGCCGGGGCCGTCACCGCCCTGGTGAACGGCGCGGGCACGCCGTCCGACGCCCTGGAGACCGCACTGGCCTCGGCGCTGTCCTCCGCACGCTGGCAGGACTACGCCGGCGTGACCGTCGCGGCCGTGGCGGGCGCCGTGCTCACCGGGATCGCCGCCTCTCCCGCGCTCACCGCCGAAGCCACCGCCCTGGCGCGGACGATCGCGGCCCAGCCCGCCCCGGGCGCCGGCGCCGTCACCGTCACCGACCTCCTCCACCTGGACGCGCCGGTGCGGGACAACCCGCTGCTGCTCGGCGACGTACAGCAGGGCATCGTGGTCGAACTCGCCGGTCTCGCGGGGCTGTCGCAGACCGCGACCGGCGCCGCGGCCGCCCAGAGCACGGGACTGTTCGACGCGCAGGACAACACGCTGGACGCGCTGCGCTCCTCCGGTGCGATCACCGACGCCGAGGCCGCCTCGCTGAGCGGCATCCTCGACCTCGGCCGGCTCACCGACCACCACACCGGCCTGCTGCACACCCTGGTGAGCCAGGGCGCCACCGCCCCGCTCACCCTGGCCGGCTGGGACGCCGCGCGCTGGACCCAGGTGATCACCGCCACGCCGGGGCCCCTCCCGCCGGGCACCACCCCGGACGCCTACGCCCGGAACCTGGTCGCCAACCTCGAACACACCCATCCCACCCAGGCGCTGGCGGCCCGGCTGGCCCCCGGCGACGACCACCTGACCGCGGTGTACCAGAACAACCCGGGCCTGGACCTGCGCCGGCTGGACCTGGCCACCGGCGCGGGGGCCGCGGGGCTGAACTGGACCGGAGTCCCGGAGGCCGACCGGCCCGCCGTCCTGGGAAGGCTCTCCGCCCACCAGCGGCTGCTGACGATCGGGCACGACACCGCGACCCGTGCCGCCCTCGCCCGGGCCGGCTTCGACTCCGCCCTGCGGATCGCCGCCCACACCGAGGCCTCCTTCATCGCGAAGGTCACTGCCACCCTCAGCCCGCACGGACCGGGCGGCGCGACCTCCGCAGGCGGCCCGCACAGCCTGGGCGGCACGACCACCGGCGGCGGGGGCCTGGACGTCGGCACCGCCCGGATGGTCTACGCCCGCGTCCAGGACGTCGTCCTGAACGTCGCGCAGGCGTACGGCTCGGCCCGGGACGTCCTCAACGGGCCGTTCGCCGGGCTGCCGGTCTCACCGGTCACCCCGACCTTCGTCAACGACCTGCTGCGGATCACCGGCCTCACCGGACTGTTCGGTTCCCAGGACTACTGCACGTGCGGCGACTGCCAGTCCGTGCTCAGCCCCGCCGCGTACTTCACCGACCTGATGTACTTCACCGAACAGCACGTCTCCCAGCCGTACTTCACCGGCCCCGGCCTGAGCACCCACCCGCTGTACCTGCGCAACCGCCGTGCGGACCTGTGGAAGCTCCGGCTCACGTGCGACAACACCAACACCCTGGTGCCGTACCTGTCGATCGTCGACCAGGTGATGGAGGACTGGATCCAGGCGCACGTGCTGACCGCGACCCAGCCGGACGTCTACGCCGTGCTCAGCGATCCGGCGCAGAAATTCTCCTGCCAGGTACCCTTCAGCCTGCCCTTCGCCGAACTCGGCCTGTACCTGGGCTACTTCGGCCTCGCCGTGGCCGACGTTCAGCAGGTGCTCCAGTTGCCGGACGCGACGGTCAGGCGCGCCCGCACGGGCCTGTCGCCCGACGAGGCCACCGTCGTCGCGACCCCCGACCCCGCCGGGATCATCCAGCGGCTGGGCGGTCCGGCGACGCTGAACCTGCTGCCGGTCACCGACTTCGTACGCCGCCTGGCCATCTCCCGCGACGACCTGACCACCGTGCTGGCTGCGCGCTCCGACCCCGACCTCGCGCAGATCACCGTCGTCAAGCTGAGCGGCGGCGCCGGCGAGATCCAGAACTTCCCCGAGGCGCTGCAGAACCTGACCGCCGACCGCGCCGACCGCATCCACCGCCGTATCCGGCTCGCTCGGCCGCTGTCGTGGACCCTGGACGAGCTGGACCTGGTCCTGCTGTCGGCCCAGCAGGCCGCACTGGTCGGCGGCGACGTGAGCGAGGCGGCGACCGAGCTCGTCGGCCGGCTGCTCGCCCTGCAGGGCGAGCTCGGCCCGTCCGTGCAGCAACTGTGCGCGCTCGTCACCGACATGCCGGTCTCCACGGCCTTCCCGAACACCCCGACCGCACCCGGCGCCCGGCTGCTGTACGAGACGGTGTTCGACCTGCGCGGCATCTTCGGCCCCGCCGACCCAGCGCTCCCGCTCAACCCGACGGTCGGCTACTACCACTACTCGCTGGACACCACGCTCGGTACGAACCCGCCGGTCATCGACCCCAAGACACCGCTGCTGCTGGCCGGGCTCGGCATCAGCGAGACGGACCTGCTGCTGCTGTTCGCGCTGCTGAAGAACGAGCTGCCCTTCGACGCCACCGGGCACACCACCCTCAACCGGCACAGCCTGTCGCTGCTGTACCGGCACGTGCTCGTCGCCCGCTCGCTCGGGTACACCGTGCCCGACCTGATCACGGCGCTGGGCCTGGTCCTCCCACCGCCGGCCACGGCCGAGCTGAACTCGCTGGACCGGATCGAGCAACTGCTGGCCTTCCACCGCTGGCAGGCCGGCTCGCCCCTCACGATCTCCCAACTCGCACTCGTCCTCACCGGTGTGACCGGCAAGACCGTCGGATACCTCAACAACCCGGCCACCGCCGCCGCGCTGGTGCACGGCATCCAGGTCTCCGGCACGCAGCCCAGGCTCGACGCGCTGCGCACCAGGCTCGCCACGAACTTCAACGTCGGCTCCGCGCGGCTCGCCACGATGCTGGTCTGGGCGGCGCACGACATCGCCGCGGCGGACATCCAGGCGGCACTGGACGCGCCGTTCACCGGGACGGTGCCGGACAACCCGGCCCTGCTGCTCCCCCTGCTGGCCCTGCTGCACCAGCTGGAGCGGGTGGCGCTGCTGTTCGGCACGGTGGGGCTGCAGGACGCGGGCATCGCCTACCTCACGGCGAACCGGCACGTCCTGGGCATCGCCGACCTCAAGGCCCTGACCCTGCGCGACGTACAGGCGGTGGCCGCCTACGGCGCGCAGGTCGCCGCGGCGACCGCGGTGACGCAGGCCGTCGACGCCGAGACCGTCGTGCAGCAACTCCTCAGCTCCTACGACGCCGGCGGCACCTTCGGCCCGGCCGACCGCGCCCGGCTCGCCGCCACGCACCAGGTGGACCAGAGCCTGATCGACTCCATCGTCGCGGCTACGAGCCTGCCGCCCGTCGCGATCGACGCCCTCGCCCGCCTCGACCAGGTGTTCGCCCTGTGCCACACCCTCGGGGTGAACGCGTACTCGCTGCACAAGCTCGGCCAGGACACCGGCTACCCGGTACTGCGGGACGCCGCCGCGGTGGCCGCCGGCGCCATCGCGGCGCAGTACAAGGACGACACCGCGCGCGACGCGGCGCTGGAGCCGTACCAGGACCGCGTCAACACCCTCAAGCGCGACGCCCTGTGCGGATTCCTCGTCGACGGCCAGCCGCAACTGAACTTCCACGACCACAACGAGATCTACGACTACTTCCTGCTCGACGTGGACATGAGCGGATGCGCCAGGACCTCCCGGGTCGTGTCGGCGATCTCCAGCGTGCAGCTCTACCTCCAGCGCTGCCTGACCGGCCTGGAGAAGTCCGACCCCGCGGGCTCCGCGACCCTCGTCGACGTGCCACCGTCGGCGGTGCCGGCCCAGCAGTGGGCGTGGCGCAGGAACTTCCGGGTCTGGCAGGCAAACCGCAAGGTGTTCCTCTACCCCGAGGCGTACATCGACCCGGACCTGCGGGACGACAAGACGCCCATCTTCACCGACCTCGAAGCCGATCTGTTGCAGAAGCCCATCACCAAGGACACCGGCGAGGAGGCCTTCCAGCGCTACCTGACCCGGCTGGCGGAGGTCGCGGGCCTGCGGATCTGCGGCAGCTACTACGACGACGACCAGGCGACGTACTACTTCTTCGGCCGCACCCAGTCCGACCCCGCGGTCTTCCACTACCGCACGTGGAACACCTCGACGTGGACACCGTGGAAGCGCGTCGACCTGCCCATCGAGGGGAAGTGGGTCTCGGCGACCCGGTTCCAGGGCAAGCTCTACCTGTTCTGGGCGAGCATCGTCACCACCGAGCACACCAGCTTCAGCGGCGGCGGCTCCCACGACGAGCCGTCCACCGTCAAGGTCGGCCTGGTCTACTCCGCGCAGAAGCCGGACGGCACCTGGCTCGCGCCGCAGAAACTGGACTGGCTCTACCCGATCGGCGAGCCGAACCAGGTCTGGTGGTGGGAGTCCTTCGTCGCCGACGACATGCCCGGGGACAAGACCGCCAACACGCCGTACCCCGTGATCAGCGGCGACGCCATCATCCTGCGCTACATGAACCGGTTTCTCGACCAGGGCGCCGACCGGGTCCACGACCGCCAACTGAACCTGTTCCACAACCAGTTGCACAACCCCGACCGTTGGGTGCCCGGCACGCCGACCGGACACGCCATGGGGCTGTACTGGACCTTCGGCTCACCCGTGGGCTGGCTGGGGGTGTGGCAGTCCTCCGGCACCGACCCGGCCGGCTTCGACCTGCTGCGGGAGATGTTCCACACCGATCCCGGAGCGGGCGGGTCGTCGCCGGACTTCGTCACCACCGGCTTCCCCGTACCGGACTACAACGTCTACTTCGAGCACGGCAAACCGGACTTCGTCTCCCCGATCCAGGCGGTCAACAACGGATTCCCCGAATCCGTCCTGGCCGTCCCCGTCCACAACCAGCAGTACCTGATCCACGACCGCCACTACCTGGACTTCCCCCGCTTCTCGCACTTCGTCTCGGCACTGCTGCCCACCATCACGGAGGCCGCCGCGGGACCGGCGATCACGGCGGGCACCGCAGGACCGGCGAAGGAGGCGCCCGCACTCCCCGCCGCGGCGCTCGTTCCCGGGCGGTCGCACTCGGCGCCGCTGACCTTCAACCTGGCGTCCCTCAGACTGCCCCGGGCGCTGACCTCCCTGCCCCTCCAGCCCCTGCGGTGGTGGTGGAACCCGCGCCAGCTCATCCGGCTGACCACCTCGATCGTCGGCGACCTGCTGCGGATCAACGCCGACCACGGCGTGGAGGGCCTGCTGGCCCTGCACTCGGAGTACTTCTGGGGGCTCGAGTACGGCGTCGGCTTCTCGATCACCGCGCCCTGGGCCCTGCTGACGCCCGACGACGACCCCGCCCACGTCGACATCAGGAACAGCGCCGCCTACGGCACCTACTACCAGGAGCTGTTCCTGCACCTGCCGTGGATGATGGCCCACCAGCTCAACGCGGCCGGGCGGTACGAGGAGGCCATGTGGTGGTACCAGCGGCTGTTCGACCCGACGAGCTCCGACACCGACGCCGACCGCAACTGGCGGTACGTGGGTTTCAGGGGTCTGACCGTGCCCTCGCTCCAGGACGTCCTCACCGATTCGGCAGCCCTGGACGCGTACAAGAACGATCCCTTCAACCCCTTCGCCATCGCCCGTCTGCGTCCGGTCGCCTTCCAGAAAGCGGTCGTCATGGGCTTCGTCGACAACCTCATCGACTGGGGCGACTCACTGTTCGCGCAGGACACCACCGAGTCGATCAACGAGGCCACGATGCTGTACGTGCTGGCCTCGGAGATCCTCGGGCCGCGCCCGGTCCAGCTCGGCGAGTGCCCGGTGGTACCGGCCGAGCAGCTGACGTACGACGCGATCGGGCCGCAGATGAGCAACGTGTCCGACTTCCTGGTCACCCTGGAGAACTGGGTCTACCAGACCAGCCTGAGCCAGGGCGACATCATCGACACGAGCGGCACCCACGCGCACGCGCACACCCCCACCGCGACGGCCACGGCGACGGGCCTGCCCGTCACCACCGGCCTCCAACTGCTGTCGTACGGCGATGCCGCCGACCTCAGCCAGCGCAACACCGACCTGGCGCAGCTGTGGAGCGGCGACACCCTGGCCTACGACCTGCTGCCGGCCTTCGAGGTTGTCAACCAGACCACGCTGGTCTTCTGCGTGCCGCCGGACGACGTGCTGGCCGGCTACTGGGACCGTGTGGAGGACCGGCTGAACAAGATCCGCAACTGCATGAACCTCAGCGGGGTGCGCCGGCAACTCGCGCTGTTCGCCCCGCCGGTCAACCCCTTGGACCTGGTCCGCGCCCGGGCCGCTGGCCTGAGCATCGAGGAGGCGGTCGCCTCGGTCCAGGCACCCGCCGCCCCCGCGTACCGCTTCGGCTCAGTGATCGAGCGCGCCCGGCAGTCCGCGCAGACCGTCACGGCGTTCGGCGCGAGCCTGCTGTCGGCACTGGAGAAGAAGGACGCCGAGGAGCTGACCCTGCTGCGGTCGGTGCACGAACGCACCCTGTTGCGCATGGTGGAGGACGTGAAGACCGGCCAGGTCCAGGAGGCGCAGCACCAGCTCCAGGCCCTGGAGGAGCAGAAGGCCCTCGTCCAGGCCAGGATCGACTACTACCAGGGGCTGATCGGCTCCGGACTGACCGGCTGGGAGAAACTGGAGGCCGACTCGCGCACCGCCGCGGCCGTGGTGCGCGGCGGCGAGTCCGCGCTGTACGCGATGTCCGCGATCTCCTTCCTGTTCCCCAACGTCGGCAGCCCGTTCGCCATGACCTACGGCGGCCGCGAGATCGGAAACAGCGTGGCCCAGGCGGCGCAGACCCTCGGCTCGCTCGGCGCCACCGCGGAGGCCGTCGCGTCGGCCGCCGCGACCGGCGCCGGGTTCGACCGCCGATACCAGGAGTGGGGGCAGCAACTCACCCTCGCCGAACAGGAACTGAGGCAGGTCGAGCAGCAGCGCCTGGCCGCCGAGGCGCACGCCGGGTACGCCCAGCGGGAGCTGGACGTCCACCAGAAGCAGATGGACCAGGCGGACGAGCTCGACGCGTTCTACCGCGGCAAGTTCAGCGGCCTGGGGCTGTACACCTACCAGGCCCGTACGCTGACCCGGCTGCACCGGCAGGCGTACGACGTCGCGTACGGCCTCGCGGCCGCAGCCCAGCAGGCGTACGCCTTCGAGATGGGCGACACGACTTCCTTCATCGCCCCCGACAACTGGGAGAGCGGCATCGCCGGCCTGCTCAGCGGTGAGCGGCTGGATCTCCAGCTCCGGCAGCTGGAGGAGGCCTACATGGCCAGGAACACCCGCCGCCTGGAGGTCAGCCAGTTCTTCCCGCTGACGGTGGTCGACCCCACGGCACTGGTCGCGCTGCGGGATACCGGCGAGTGCACCTTCACGCTGCCGGAGCTGTTGTTCGACGTGGTCTACCCCGGCCAGTACAAGCGGCTGATCAAGTCGGTGCGGCTGACGATCCCTGGTGTCACCGGGCCCTACACCAACGTCGCCGCGAAGCTCTCCCTCGTCGCCAGCGAGGTGCGCACCGCGCCCGATCCCGCGCCCGGCGCCCTGGTGACGCTCCCGGTCCAGCCGAACATCGCCTCCGCCATCGCCACCAGCACCGGCCTGAACGACGCCGGACTGTTCGAGCTGAACTTCCGCGACGAGCGCTATCTGCCGTTCGAGGGCTCGGGGGCGGTCGAGAGCGTGTGGAAGCTCGAACTCCCCACACAACTGAGGGCGTTCGACTACGACACCATCTCCGACGTGGTCCTGCAGCTCAGCTACACGGCGCTCGACGACGGTGCGTTCCGGGCGACGGTCGAGAGCCGCGTCGTCGGCGAACTCACCCAGTACGCGACGTCCACGGGCCTGCTGCGCCTGTTCAGCCTGCGCCACGACTTCCCGGCCGCCTGGCAGCAGGTGACCGCCGCGGCGGGCGGCGGCGCGGGGACCGTCGCGACCTCCTTCGAGGTGACCGCGCAGCACTTCCCCTACTTCCTGTCCGCGCGGACGCTCAGCCTGGCCGCCGCGACCGTCGTGCTCCAGCCCGTCGGCACCGGCCCGGTCGACGCCTCCGGCCTGAGCCTGACGCTCAACGGCACGACGGGCTCCGCGTGGCACGTCCCGCCGGGCACCCACCTGACCACCTCCGACATCGCCGTCTCCGGTCCCGCCGTCGGCACCTGGACCCTGGCCGTGGCCGGCCCCGGGGTCGACCCGGCGAAGGTGGCGGACATCCTGCTGCTGGTCCGCTACAGCGCGGCCTGAC
>NZ_JBHVEU010000050.1:0-29555 GCF_042802075.1 Kitasatospora sp. NPDC057518 | reverse complement strand
CTCCCGGTGGGGCGGGAGGGCGGGCCCGGGTGGGTCAGCGGTGGATCAGTGGCGGGTCAGTGGCGGGTCAGTGACGGACCGGCGGCGGCAGCTGCCGCTCCCGGGCGGGCGCGGTGAAGGCGACCGGACCGGTGCTGGACGGGGTGCTGCCGCCGCGGACGGGCAGGCCGCCCTCGACGGCGTACATGGCCTCGTCGTAGGCCTGGCCGTCGGCCGGGGCCCTGCCGACCGCGAAGATCGCCACCGCCTTGCCGTCGAGCACGGAGGTGGAGAGGTAGTCGCCGACCATGGCGCCGCCTCCGGTGGCGGCGATCCGGGACAGCGGCATCGGGCCGGCGACGGTCCGCGGCGCGCTCCAGGTGGCGCCGCCGTTGGCGGAGGAGATGAAGCCGACCTCCAACTCGCAGGTGGCGTCCGTGCAGTCGGCGTTCGGATAGAAGTAGTAGTACAGCCCGAGCTTGGCGCTGCGCCCGGAGGTGGCGCGGTCGACGCCGAGGCCGGGGAGGAAGTGGTCGGCGCCGCTGGTGGTGGCGTCGATCGGCACCCGGGTCACGGCGGACCAGGTGGTCCCGTCGGCCGAGGTCGCGTAGACGATGTCGTTGCCCGGGCAGCCGGCCCGGAACCGGCAGTCCTGCCAGGCGACGTAGACCCGGCCGGCGCCGTCGATCTCGGCCGAGGGCAGGCCCTCGCCGTCGCGCAGGCCGCCCGCGACGCCGTGCGCCACGACGTCGGCGACCAGGACGGTGGAGCCCCAGGACCGGCCCCCGTCGGTGGAGTTGAAGGAGCGGATCGAGGTGGTGTCGGTCGAGAAGGGGACCACGACCCGGCCGTCGGGCTGCACCAGCGGCTGGCCGCCGAGGCCCAGATTGACGCCGGACGGGCCCGACGGGGCGGACCAGGTGGCGCCGCCGTCCCGGGAGGCGGACATCACCACCAGGTTGTCGGAGGAGGGGATGTCGACCTCGATGTAGCAGGTGCCGAAGTACGGGCTGGACGGGGTGTTGTCGCAGACGATCCACTCCTTGTCGTAGCCCTGGCCGTCGAAGCCGACCGCCCGCACCGGGTCCTGCCAGCGCAGGCCGTCGGCCGAGCGGCTGACGGTCACCCCGACGGGGTTGATCGCCGCGTCGATGACCAGGCCGGCGATCATCCAGGTGCCGTGCCTGGCGTCGTAGGCGATCGAGGGGTCGGAGGCCCGGGCCCAGTTGCCGCCGCCCTGGCGGGTGGTGATGCCGGGCAGGATGCCGTGCCGCCAGGTGGCGCCGCCGTCCCGCGAGGTGTTCCAGCTGAGGGCGGCCGAACCGCCGGCGGGGAACCGCCCGACCTGGGACGAGGAGACGATCGTGCCGCCGTAGGCGAAGGTGTCGGGCTCCACCTCGGTGGCGTGCTGGCTTCCGGTCCCGGTGTCGGTGAACGGGTCGGCGCTCACCTGCAGCAGGCGCGGTCCGCCGCCGTCGACGGTCAGGGCGTACGGGGCGGCGCCGGCGGCCGGGGCGGCGTTCCAGGCCGCGCCGGTCAGGACGAGGGCGGCCGCGGCGGCGACGGCGAACGGCCGCCGCCAGCGGGCAGGGGTGCGCGGGTGCTTCATCCGAAGCTCCTTCGCGTGGGGGGAAGGTACGGACGACGAGGGGCGGGCCGCGCTCCGAGGGCGCGGCGACCCGCCCCGGTTGGCGCGTGCGGATCGGAGGAGTCCGGCGCCGTCGAGGCTCGTGGGGGCGACGCCGCCCGATCGCGTGCCGCGCGCAGAAGTGCACACGTGTTCGCAAATCGGAAGTGTGAGCCGGATCATGACATCGCACAAGATGTGCGACCAAAACGGAACGGCGCCTCGCGGACCGTCGGGTCCGGTGCCCCTCCCCCGGCGCGGGGCGGCGCCCCCGTGCACGTGAATACTGGCTGGTTGTCATCCGTTTTCCGTGGCTGGGGCGTCCTGAAGGCATGAAGCGCGAATCGATCCTCCCGGGGGGCTCCGGATCCGACCCGTTCGACGAGTTCGTCGTAGCCCGGTACCAGGCCCTGCTGCGGGGGGCGTACCTGATCACGGGTGACGTCCACGACGCCCGGGACCTGCTGCACGACGCCCTCGCGCAGGTGTACCCGAAGCGTTCGACGATCCGGGACACGGCCGCGACCGAGGGGTACGTCCGCAGGACGATGGTCCGCACCCACGTCTCGCGCTGGCGGCGGACCAGACGCGAAGTGCTCACCTCCGCGCTGCCGGACGGACCGGCGGCCCCGGAGGGCGAACGGGACGACCAGCTGGCGGCGGCACTGGCCGGACTGCCCAAGCGGCAGCGGGCCGCCGTGGTGCTGCGCTACTACCTGGACCTGCCGGTCGCGCAGGTGGCGGAGGAGCTGGGGTGCTCGGTGCCCACGGCGAAGACGCACCTGGCGCGCGGGATCAAGGCGCTTCGACAGGACATGGAAAACGTGAGGGAGCTGGTAGGCCGTGAGCGCTGAGGACAGGTTCGAGGAGGAGCTGGTCACCCGGCTCGGAACACACGCGGCAGGGATCGCCGGCACCCCGCCGCTGGCCGAACTGCACCGGACCGGGCGTCGGCGCGCCCGGCGGCAGGCCGCCGTACGGGGGGTGACGGCGGCCGCGGTGCTGGTCCTCGGAGCGGGAGCGCTGACGCAGCTCGGTGGCGGCGGCCCCGGGAGCGACCGTACGGGGGCGGCCGGGACGGGCCTCAGCGTGCTGACTCCGACGGCGGGGGCGACGGCGCCGGGGCACACCGCCGTGATGCTGAACTGTGTGAACGGGCCCACGTCGATGCGGACACCGGGCTGGCACCAGCACTCCAGCCGGCAGCCCTGGGAGACGCCGTCGGCGATCACCTCGTCGGGCTACTCGTCGTCGTGGACGCCGCCGCCGGGCTCCCCTTGGTTGGGCCTGTTGTCGCCTGCCACCCCTCCGCCGGGGCACTCGTCCTCGGACGTCCCGTCGACAGGCATGCCGTTCTCCGGCCTCCCGTCGTCGTCCGGCTCGCCGTCGTCCCTGCCCACGGACTCGGCCTCGGCCTCGGGCTCGGCCTCGGGCTCGGCCTCGGGCTCGCCGTCGTCGCTGTCGTCGGAAGACCCGGCGGAGGCCCGCGTGACCCGGGCGGGTGAGTCCATCGAGACGCTGGCGATGACCGACTACCCGGACCACTACTTCGGCACGTGCCGCGACAGGAACACGGACACGCTCTACGTGATGCGGGTCCCCGGCAGCGGCCTGGACGCCGCCGTGACCGCGAGGGCGGCCGACTGGCCCACGGTGAAGGTGCGGTTCGCCGACGCCGCGGGCTCCCGCGAGCAGCTCATGACCGTCCTGAACCGGATCCGCGCGGACACCGAGGAATGGCGGGTCAGGGGCGTGGTGATCGACGGGCTGACGCTCGCCATCGACGGCACCGGCGTCGTGGTCGACACCCCGCAGTGGCAGTCCGCCGAGGCGGACATCAAGGCGAAGTACGGGGCCCTGGTGGCCGAGGTCCGCTAGCGGTCCCGGTTTCAACACCATTGGCCACCAAGGGACTTGGACCAGGGCCGGAGGGCGGTGTCACCGATCGGGTCGGTGGCTCCGCCGTCCGGCGTGTCCGGGTGCCGGCGCGCTCACTCGTGGGCGCTGATCTCGCCGCCGGCGCTGAGCACGATGGAGACGCCGTTGGCGTCGACCCCGACATCGTGCTGGTTCGCCTCCAGCGTGCCGTACACCGCGTTCTCGTTGCCGAGGATCTCCGCGCGGTACCGGAGTTCGCCGACCTTCGTGACCTTGGCCGTCCAGCCGCCCGCCAGCTTGAAGGTGCCCGGCCCCTGGTGGCTGCCGCCCATCCAGGAGCGGATCCGGCCGTCCAGCGAGAGCATGACGAACATGCCGTTGGCGTCGAGCCCGTCGTCGTGCTCCTTCGTCTCCATGGTGGCGAGGACCTGACCGGCGTTGACGATCTTGGCGGTGTAGTGCTGGTTGCCGAGGTCGTGGATCTCGGCCTTGCTGCCGTCCACCAGGGTTTCGGTACGGACCCCCTGGCCCCCCTTGGGCGGGGTGACCGACGTGGTCGCGGCGTGCCCGCTGGGCGCGGCGGCCGGAGGGGTGGCACCGCGCGTGCCGGTCGGGGTGGGCGCGGCGGAGGCCGTGGCCGGAGGCTCGGTGGCGGGCGCGGCGGGCGGCGCGGTGGCGGCGGCCGACGCGGTGGTCGGCGCGGCCGCGCCGGTCGCGCCCGACGTGGAGGAGCAGGCCGTCGCGGCGGGCACCAACAGGGCCGCGGTCAGGACGGTTCCGGCCAGCGTACGGGCAGTGGTCGCGCGGCGGATCGTCGAGAAGGGCATGCGGTTCTCCTGAGCGAAGTGCGGGTGAGGAGCGCGCGGCGCCCTCTCCTGCGGGGACCGGAGGGCGGCTTCGCGTGCAGTTCGAAGGTAGTGCGAACAGTCGACGGAATGGAGCCTTCCGTGTCACCGAACTGCAACGCCCCTGGCCGCACGGATCCGGTCACGCCGGCGCTGAGCCGTACTCAAATCCCCTGCCACCGCCGTCGGTACGGCCGCGCCGACGGGCGGTCAGCGCTTCGCGGTGGCGGCGGGAAGCTGTCCGCGCACCCACGCGGGGTCGGGGTTGGTGTGCGATCGGCCGGTCACGACGACAGTCGGCACGGTCTCGTTGCCGTCGTTGGCCGCCCGCACCACCGCGGCCGCCTCCGGGTCGCGCCAGATGTTCACCCAGTGCACCCGCCGGGCCGCCCGGCCCAGCCGGATCCGCAGCCGCAGGCAGTACATGCAGCCCGGCCTCCAGTACACCACCGGCCGGCCGTCGGCCGCGCTGCGGCGCTGCGCCTCCGCCGCGCCGAGCGACTTCGGGAAGACCAGGGTCGAGCTCACGGCCGCGAGCCCCGCGAACCCCAGCAGGTACACGACGGCCGCTCCGCGGCTCCCGCTCGACACGAGTCCGCCCGCGACGGCCGCACCGCAGAGCACCAACAACAACGGCAGCATCCACACACGCATCATGGCGACCCAGGCTATCCGTACACGGCCCTCGCCGCTCCACTCCCCCGGCCCTGCCACGCGATGACCCCCACCGTTTGAATCGATGCCCTTGCACTGTACCGATGGTGACGTTGCGTCAGAACGGCTCGCGATGGCGGCGGACCGCCGGGAAGCCCGCGGGCCGATGTCAGGCGAGGTCGCGCGGCCGGCGGAGCGGGCCGGCCGCCAGAATCACCGGGCCCGCCAGGCTGCACACCGCCAGCAGGAGCAGGGCCGTACGCGGCCCCCAGGCCGTGGAGGCGGCACCGGCCAGCAGCGCGCCGACCGGGATGGAGCCCCAGGAGACGAACCGGACGGTGGCCATCACCCTCGGGAGCAGCTCCGGCGGAGTGTGGGTCTGCCGGTGGGTGCGGGCGACGATGGTGGTGACCACGACGCCCGCCGCGAAGCCCGCGTTGCCGAGGGCGAAGAGCAGCACCGCCCACCCCGAACCGGCCGCCGGGAGCAGGAAGGTGACGAGCGCGGCGATCCGTGCCGACCACCGCAGGGCCCCGCCGCTACCGATCCGGGAGACCACCCGGGGCGTCAGGACGGCGCCGACCAGGCTGCCCAGGCCGCCGGTGGCCATCAGCGCACCGACGGCCGCGGCCGGGGCGTCGAGGGCGTCCACCAGGAACACCGGAGTGAGCGTCATCAGCCCGCCGGAGACGAAGTTGACCGCGGTGGCGTAGGCGGCACACGGCCCGATCACCGGATGCCGGGTGACGAAGTGCCAGCCCTCGCGGATCTGCCTCCACATCCCCGCGCCGCCCGGCCGCGGGGCGGGCCGCTCCGCGCGCGGCAGACTGCGCAGCAGGGCCGCCGAGACCAGGTAGCTGACCGCGTCCAGCACCATCGCGGCCGCGCCGCCGACGAGTTGGACCAGCACCCCGCCCAGCGAGGGGCCGGCCAGTTCGGTCGCGGCGCTGCTGCCGGAGAGCAGGCTGTTGCGGACGGTCAGCTCCTCCTTGGCGACGATCGAGGGCAGGAAGGTGGAGTTGCCGACGTCGAAGACCACACCCGCCAGCCCGACCAGCAGCGCGACCACCACCAACTGCGGCAGGCCCAGTACGCCCAGGGCCGCCGCCACCGGCACCGAGGCCACCGCCGCCCCGCGCAAGAGGTCCATCGCCACCTGGGTGCCGCGCAGCGGGAGCCGGTGGACCAGGACGCCGGCCGGCAGTCCGACCAGCAGCCAGGCCAGGTACCCGGCGCCGGTGACCAGGCCGACCTGCCAGGCCGTCGCGTGCAGGGTGAGCACGGCGATCAGCGGCAGGGCCACGACGGACACCTGGTTCCCGAGCCGGCTGACCAGCGATCCGGTCCAGTAGCGCCAGAACACCCCCGCCGAGGTCCGGTGTCGCGCCTCCCCCTCCGCTGCGCGGTCCGCCGCGACCGCCGTCCGCGTCGTCACATCCATCTTCGGTCCGTCCCTTCCGTCGCAACCGGCCCACCCATCGCTCCCCCGCTTCCCCGGCGCCGGCGCTCCCGGCCGCACGCTGGAGTCCGGCGCCCATCGGGACCGCACGGCCGCACGCACCACCCGCGAGGCTCCGGGCCACCGCACCGGCGCCCAAGTCACGGACCAGCCGGTCGCGTTCGCCGAGCACGCCGCGCCGCACCCGCCCACCGTCCGGGCCGCGGGCGTCGACCGGCCCGAACGGATCACCCTCGCGCCGGACGCCACCCGCACCATCCGTGGGGTCCGCTACCGGTGATCGACCCGCCAGGATCGGTGAAGGGCGCCCGCGGCCCGGTCGACGGGCTCACGGCACACTGACGGCGGGCCGTGACCGGCCCAGCCCTGACGCACCGGGCGTCCGCACAGCCGCCCGGATCCTGACGCGTCCCTGCCCAACTCACCCGACGCCCACACCCCGAACGACCGAACACGCCACGGCCGTCACACCGAAACCCGGCCACCCCATGCGGCGGCCCGCACACCCGGCCGAACCCTGGCCGGATCCCGCCGCACCCGCCGCGCCGCGCCGCGCCGCCGATCCGACCGCAGCGCGACCGGACGATCCCGCCACCCGCCCCCGCGGCGCGGCCGTCCCCGCAGGAGAACCACCCGGAAGGCCCGCTTCCGGATTGTGACGTGCCCCTGTCTAGTTCGTTCCCGTCCCGGTGTGGTGGGATGAACCTCACGGGGATGAACCGCTGACGGGGGTGTGTGCTGGTGCGGAATGGATGGTTGCGGGAGCTGGACGGGGACGCGGTGCGCCTGGCGGCCGTGGGGCTGGTGCGGCTGGGGGCGCAGGACTGGCTGAGTACGGAGGGCGGGGCGCCGGCCTGGGTGGGCGGGTTGCGGGCGGCCTCGTTCGCCGATGCCTGGTTGGCGTTCGGCGACGGGCCCGCGTCCGGGTTGCGGGCGCCCGCGCCGGAGGTGCTGCGGGCCGTCGTCGCCCGGGCCGCGGAGCTGGTGCTGCGCTCCTGCCGGGAGGACGGTCCGGCGGCGCTGGAGTGGCTCGGGCAGCGCTCGGCGGAGGCCCGGGAGCAGGCGCGTCGGGAGGGCGCCTCGCACCCGGCCGAGCCCTGTGCGCTGACCCTGGTGTGGCACGGGGTCCAGGCGCTGACCGCCGAGGACGGGCCGGATCACGCCCGCCGGATCGAGGAGCGCGCCGAGGCGTACGTGCGGGAGCGGCACTGCCGCCAGGACACCCTGGCGCTGGTGCTGTGCTGCACCCGGATCGCCGCGGCCGCGCTGGTGGAGCTGTGCGAGGGCGATCCGGAGCGGGTGGCCGGCCGGCTGGAGCAGGACGCGGCACGTTCCATGCCGCGCGCCGGCCGGGTGCCGCTGTGGGTACCGGGCCGACCGGCCCTGCCCGCCGGCTGACCGGGCCGATCGGGGCACCGATCGGGCCGGCCGGAACGCCGGCCGACCCGGTCAGGCCGCGTCGAGCAGCCGGGCGACCTCCGTCATGGCCGCCCCCAGCGGCAGGTCGAGGCGGAGCCCGGCGAGTTCGTCCCCGCGTGTCGGCCCCTGGTTGACGATCGCGACCGGCAGCCGGGCCCGGGCGGCGCGGCGGACGAAGCGCAGCCCGGACAGGACCGCCAGGGAGGACCCGAGGACCACCAACGAGCCCGCCGCGTCGACCAGTTCGTAGCAGTGCTCGACCCGGGGCGGCGGGACGTTCTCGCCGAAGAAGACCACGTCGGGCTTGAGCACGCCGCCGCACGCCGTGCAGGCGGCGACCCGGAAGCCGTCCACCGCGGACTGCGGCAGCCGCGCGTCGCCGTCGGGCCGCAGCTCCGCCCGGGTCGGCCGGAAGCCCGGGTTGAGCTCCTCCAGCCGCCGGTCCAGCTCGGCCCGGGTGCTGGTGCGGCGGCAGTCGAGGCAGACCACCCGGCGGAGTCCGCCGTGCAGCTCGACGGCCTCCCGGGTGCCGGCCGCGTGGTGGAGGCCGTCGACGTTCTGGGTGATGACCGCCGCGACGTGCCCGGCCCGGCGCAGCCGTTCCACCGCGTGGTGCCCGGCGTTGGGCCGGGCCCCGGCGATCGCGGGCCAGCCGGTGTGGCTGCGGGCCCAGTAGCGGCGCCGGGCCTCCGCACTGCCGGTGAACTCCTGGTACGTCATCGGGGTGCCGCTGCGGCGGCGGCCGGTGGCGCCGCGGTAGTCGGGGATACCGGACTCGGTGGACAGGCCGGCCCCGCTGAGCACCACCGCGCCGCGCCGGTCCAGCAGCCGTACCAGGCCTTCCAACTCCTCCCCCGGGGGAACGGCGGCCTGCCCGCCCGGGTGTTCGAACGCGTCCATACCGTCGAGGTTAGGGCGTGGCGCCGCAGGAGGGGCCGGCACAGGTCCCGGACGCATCGGGACGTGATCGCGGCACCGCGCGGTCCTGTCAGCTCTTCCGACCCTGCGGCACGTGGTTCCCCGCCCGCCCGGACGGCTCCTCGGCGGCACCGGCGGCACCGGCGGCACCGGCGGCGAAGGCCGTGATCCGCTCCAGCGGCGGGTTCCAGCCCCGGGTGGTGTCCACGGCCAGGCAGGGGGCGTCCAGCGCGATCGGCACCCAGGACTCGATCGGCCGCTCGCCGCGCGCGATGCGGCGCAGCAGCTCACCGTCCGCGTGGACGGCGCGACCGGGTTCCTCGGCGGCCCTGCGGGCGATGCGCTCGCGGGCGGTCCCGGGGTCGACGGTGCAGCGTACGATGCGCAGCTCGGCGCGGCCGACGAGCGGCAGCAGACCGGGCCGCCACAGCCGGTCCTGGAAGGCCGCTTCCGCCACCAGGTCCGTTCCCGCGCGCAGGAGTCCGTCGACGGTGCGGAAGAACTCGGTCAGCGTCCGCTGGTTCAGGTCCTGGTCCAGGCCCAGGTCCAGGCCCAGCTCCTCGGCCGGGGCCGGCCGGGCAGCGGCCATCCGCTCCTTGATCTCGTCCCGGCAGACCGCTGGGCGGCCGAGCGCGTCGGCCAGGGCGTGCGCCAGCGTGGTCTTGCCCGCCCCGGGCGGGCCGCTCACGACGAGCAGGTGCGGGCGTCGGTCCATGGTCGGGGTTCGGTCCGTGGTCGGGGTTCGGTCCGTGGTCGGGAGGGAGGGCGTCATGCCTGCTGAGTCTGCGCCGGGCGGCCGCCGCCCGCCACCTCCCCTGCGGGTGGCGGACGGCGGACGGCGGCATCGCGCCGCCGGAACCCGCCGGAGCCGCCGTTCCAGTGGACCCGCCCCTCGGGAAACCCCGCCGACGCGGAGGTGAACGAGGCCGAACCGCCGCTACAGGAGCAGATGTTGCCGCATTCCGGCGACCGGACGCCGGACCCGCCGCCTCAGCCCCAGCCGGGCACCGGCGGCAGCGGCCACCCCGGCGGCCCGGGCAGCGGCCCGTCCGCCCGCAGGCCCTCCGCCCGCAGGCGCTCCACCGACCCGCGCCCCGACAGCCAGGCGAGCAGGGCGTGGCCGGGGCCGCTGACGGTGGGGCCGGACGGGGCCAGGGCCCAGTCGCGGCCGAGGTCGGTGGCCGTCAGCCGGGCGACGGGGAATCCGCGCGCGGCCAGGGCGGCCGCCGTCCCGTCGAGCGCCCAGGCGACGTACCCGGTGGGCCAGTCGGCGGTCGAGTGGCCGAGGTCCAGGTCGACGTGGTGGGTTTCGAGCTCCCGCCACGCCCGGTGCAGGGTGAACCACGCCGGGTGCCGCCAGCCGGCGAGGGCGGTGACCGGCGTGGACCACCGTTCGACGGGCATCGCGTCGGCGGCCGCGAACATCCCGTCCAGGCTGTTCCGCAGGTCGGCGGCCGGCTCCGCCGCACCGCGCCCGGCGCCCTCGCCCCAGGCGTGGTCCGGCGCGGCGGCCCCGGCGCGCGGACCCGGCTCGGTGCCGGTGCGGGCCACGGTCAGCAGCCACCGGTACGCGTCGGCGCTGCGGGCGAGGTGGGTGAGGACGTGGGCGCGGCTCCAGCCGGGCAGTGCGGAGGGCTCGCGGGCCTGCCGGTCGGTCAGCGTGCCGACGGTGGCGAGGACCCGCCCGGCGGAGGCGCGCACCTCGGCGAGCAGCACGCCGGCCCCGGCCCCGTCCAGGCCTGCGGGCGGCGGCCCGGGGGACATCACGGGCGGCGCGCCCACGCCGAGATCATCGGGGCGGTGGCCAGGTCGAGCCGGCCGGTCGCGACGTTGGCCAGGTGGCGGTCGATCTCCTCGTCCGTCGCGAGGCCTTCCCGTACCAGCAGTCCGCGGATCTGCCGGACGGTCGCGTCCTCCAGGACCGCGCAGGCCGGCGAGGTGATCGGGAAGTACGCGTCGGCCTGGACGTCGACCAGGCCCGCCTCGCGCAGCGCCCTGGGCAGCGTCCGCCCGTACGCGAGGTCGGCGCCGCGGCCCGCCATCAGGGTGCGGAAGCCGGTCCGCAGCCGGTTGGCGAGGCGCTCGTCGGGGCCGGACTCGTCGGGGCAGAGCAGCGGTTGCAGGGCCGGGTCGGCGTCCTCCAGGAGCAGCCGGCCGCCGGGGCGCAGCGCCCGCACCATCCTGCGCAGGGCCTCGGCGCGGTCGGCGACGTGCACCAGGACCAGCCGGGCGTGCACCAGGTCGAAGCCGCCGGGCGGCGGCGGGTCGGCGGCCACGTCGTGGCGCAGCACCTCGATCACGCCGCCGGCGGCGGGGGCGGTCCAGGAGACGTCGATGTCGGTGGCGACCACCGCGCCGGTCGGGCCGACCCGCTCGGCGAGCCCGAGCGGCACCGAGGGGCCGCCCGCGCCGACCTCCCAGCAGCGCATGCCGGGGCCGATCCCGAGGGCGTCGACGTGCCGGAAGGTCACCGGGTCGAAGAGTTCGGCGAGGGCGCCGAAGCGGATGCCCGCCTCCGACTGGCGGTTGTCCAGGAGGTAGCCGTGGTCGCTCTCGTGCTCAGCCATGCCGGGATTCTCGCAGACGCGAGTTCGAAGACAGGCCCTCGGGGCGCGGCACTCGGGTCGGGCCGTTCAGGGCTGCGGGGCCGGGTCGGTGAGCGCCGGGATGTCGTAGGTCACCTTGCCGATGTCGGAGATCAGGTAGCCGCCGTCGGGCCCGCGTCGGAGCGTCAGTCGCGGGGTGTACGACTGCCTGGGCGTTCGGAACCAGCCCTCTTCGGCGGCGTAGGTGCAGTAGACGGAGACCTCCAGCTCGACCACCTCGCCGGTGAGGTCGCGCGGATCGAAGCGGCCCGCCGCGGGCCCCGCGACCACCCATCTGACCAGCGACCAGCCCCGGCGTGCGGTCAGGTCGGCGGGCCAGGCCGGCCCGTTCTCCTCGCAGGCGGTCAACCCGCCGCCGGCGGCGGCCAGTTCGGACGTCAGGTACCGGTGCGACCGGCTCAGGACGGCCGCCGGCCCGGTGTCGCCGCGGGAGGTGTCGAAGGTGCCCGAGGTGACGGCCCAGGCGATCGCGACGGACTCCGCGTCGTGCCCGTCCACCGTCAGCGGCGGCGTCTGCGCGGTCGGCCGGTCCTTCGGCGGGGCGATCGGATCCCCCGGCTGGTATCCCGGTTTGGCGGGGAAGCTGTAGCCGGCCGGCGCGACGGCGACCGTGGTGCCCGGGATCTCCTGCTGGTCCTGGTCGTAGCAGGGGTTGCACCGGATGCGCTCGCCGGAACCGGTGCCGTAGCTCGTCTCCCAGCCCCTGCCATGGGTCGACAGCTCGGTGCCGGACTCCCTGCGCACCCCGGAGACGTGGAACGGGCGGTCGCCGTCCTTCAGCGTCCAGGTGCGGCGCTTGCCGTCGACGGTGCCCTCGACCGTGAGCACGTAGTCGTAGCTGTGCCGGGTCGCGAGCACGGTGAGGCTGACGATCTCGGGCTTCCGGTCCTCCAGGTAGAGGTACTTGTCGGTGAAGTAGGGGGCGAACGACACCGGTCCGGCGGCCCCGATCAGCGCGACCGGGTTCGGGGAGTCCAGGTCGACGCCCATGTCGATCTTCTTGCCCTCCCCCTGTCCGGCGCAGTCCACGACCGTGCCGGGCAGCGGGTCGCGGGGCTCGCCCACGATGGTCGCCCGCACCTGTTCGATCGCCACGGTGTGGCCGTTGCCGACCATCGAGATCGACAGCGGCGACGCGCCCACGTCCGTACCGCCCTGCGCGTGCGCCCACGTCCGGGCGGCTTCGCAGCCGGTGACGGCCGGCGGGTCGGTCGGTTTGACGACCCGGGGGACGACCGTGGTCGAGTCGGCGTCGGCGTGCTCGGGGTCGTAGTGGGCACCGAGTTCCGGCCCCCTGCCGCCCTCCGTCGCGGTCAGTGCCCAGTACGTCGTGCCGGCGCCCAGCAGGGCCAGCACGCTCAGCACGGCGATCAGCAGCCGCAGGCGCGGTCTGCGGCCGCCCATCAGCGTGAGGACGCCGCCCATGAACACGTTGCCGTGGATGGTGCTCTGGCTGATCCTGTTGTGCGTCTCGTGCTGGTCGCCCACTCCACCCACCCCGTCCGAGGGATCCGCGTCCACCACAGTGGCGGTTCCCGGCGGGTGGAGGGAAGACCCGCGCCGCAAGCCCCGGGCGCCGTGGCGCCGTGGCGCCGTGGCGCCGTCGGCGAGGACGGTCTTGTGGACGAGGACGGTCTTGTTGACGAAATGTCAGCAAGTTCGTCCGATCGCCTTGACGGCATGCGGTCACGGCTGGACCCTGTGGACCCGGAAACGCCGCGCGCTCCCCGGCCCCCACCGCTCGGGAGCGCGCGAGAGGACGTCTTCTCGCCCCTCACCGAGGAAGAGGTTTTCCCATGCGCTTCAGCCGCCTCCCCGCCACCGCCGCCGCCGTCTGCGCGACCGCCGCGCTCGCGCTGGCCGCCGTACCCGCCTCCGCGTCACCCGAGTCCCTCGCCGCCGGCCCGGTGCTCACCGCCGGGAGCGCGGGCGGCACCGCCGTCGCCGTCGGCGACGCGCTCGCCGCACCGCTCGCCCCGGGCACCAAGGCCACCTTCTACTCGACCGCGACCAGCACCACCGGTGTCACCTGCGCCACCTCGCAGCTCTCGGCCTCGGTGCTGGGCAACCCGGCGGCGCCGGGCAGCGCGACCGCGTCGCTGACCGGGCTGACCTTCGGCTCGTGCACCGCCAACGTCACCGGGGTCACCTCGGTGCGCAGCCTGACGGTCGGCAACCTGCCGTACGGCGTCACCGTCTCCGACGCGCCCGGCCTGCCGGTCACCCTGACCGGCGGGTCCGCCGGGACGATCCAGGCCACCGCCGTGCTGGACACCTGGTTCGGCACCATCACCTGCTCCTACCAGCTGAGCGGCGCGTTCACCGGCAGCGCCGACAACACCGCGCACAGCCTGGCCTTCCGCACCGAGCACTTCGCCAAGAGCGGCGGTTCGACGCTCTGCCCGGCCGACGGCTACTTCTCCGCGACGTACGGGCCGGTCGCGGACACCAGCCAGTCGGGAAGCCCGGCGGTCTTCGTCAACTGACCGCACCCGCGAGGGAGTCGGGGCGGGCGTGGCAGCGCCGCCGGGCCCACCCCGGCTCCGGTCAGACCCGGAGCAGGCCGAACTCCCGGGCGGCGGCCCGGAGTACGGCGACCAGTGCCAGCAGCATCAGCGCGCCGTGGGCCGGCATCGACAGGTACGGCGCCACGCCGGGCGCGATGAACTTGAGGTAGCTGCCGAAGGACGCGAGCTGGACCAGCACCGGCAGGTACCAGAGCCGCCGGGGCAGGTGGAAGGCGACGATCACGCTGAGGACGTCCGCGACGTAGAAGTAGCGCTCGTGCATGGACGGCAGCAGGAACGGCACCGCGATCGCGAAGACGGTGGCCAGCAGCAGGATCCCCGTCCCGGTGAGCCCCGCCCCGCCGCTCCCGGCCGCGGACGTACCAGCCTCGGACTTCCCAGTCCCGGACCTTTCAGCCGCGCTTCCGGTGCTTCGCAGGGCCCGGACCGCCAGGGCGATCAGCGCCAGCACCAGCAGGCCCGCGACCAGCACGCCCGCCCGGCGCACCGGGTCGTCCTCGCCGGACGGCACCGAGACGAACTGGTAGACCGACGGCGCGTTGAGCGTGAGGTCCCGGTAGGTCCCGGTCTGCCGGGCGTACACCGTCAGCAGCTGCCAGGGGTCGGCGCCGAGCAGCACGGCGGGGACGTCGAGCGCCAGGTAGGCGGCCGGGACGGCCAGCAGGCACCGCCATGGAATCCGCCGGGCCAGGACCACGACGAGCAGCAGGGGGAAGAGGAAGACCGCCTGGAGCTTGAAGGCCAGGGCGATCCCGAAGAAGGCGCAGGTCCACCAGGGCCGGCCGCGCAGGAGGTGGTGGACGCCGCCGAGCAGGAAGGCGGTGAAGATCGCGTCGGCCTGGGCCCACCACCCGCTGTTGGTCACGACCGTGGGCAGGAACAGCACGGTCACCGCCGCCGCGAAGGGCCGCCAGGGCCGGTGCGGCCACCGCAGCGCGACGATGCGGTGGGTGTAGTAGGCCAGCGCCAGGTCGAAGAGGACCGACAGGCACTTGACCGCCGCCAGCGCGGGCACCGGCAGCCGGCCGAGCGCGGCCATCAGGTACAGGTAGGGGACGTTGTAGTCCGAGAAGCCGGTGTCGCCGAGGGCCTGGAATCCGCCGTGCGCCGCGATGTACCGGTACCAGGGGCCGAGGAAGTAGTACCAGTCCGACGACTCGTACTGCAGCAGCAGGCCCCGGAGCAGGAGCGCGGACGCCACCGCCGCCACCGCCACCGCCACCGGCACCGGCACCACCGGATCGGCCCGGCGCGGAGGCGGGGTCCCTCGTTCCGGCGCGGCTTCCTGAGGGCCGGGGCGCAGGTCGGGTTCGGGTCGGACTGGACAGTGGTTCATACCACCAGGACGCGGCACCCACCGGAAACGGACGACAACGAACCGGTACGGATTTCCGCGGGCCGCCGACCGGGCCGCCGACCGACCCACCGACCGACCCGCGGACCGACCCACCCGGGCCCGCCCCGGGCCTGAGCTCGTACGGCTCCGGCCCGGGGCGCGAGCGGGCGACCGGCAGCGGTCAGTCCCCGGCCTCCCGGTGCCGCCACCGCACCGGGTCCTCGGCCACCGCGGCGCCCGCCGCGGTCCGGGCCGGCGTCCGGTAGCCCGCCGTGGCGAGCACCAGCATCTCGTCCTCCCCCGGCCGGAACTCGTAGGCCACCCGCTCCACCCGGCTGGGGACGCCGAGGTCCGCCAGTTCCTCGCGCAGCGGCTCCAGCCCGGGGTAGCGCTCCCGCGTGTCGTACACCATCAGCGGGAACACCCGCACCTCGTGCCGTGCCACCCGGGCGAGCTCCAGCAGGGCCGCCCGGTGGAAGTCCCCGTCCAGCCGGTTGCCGTACGAGAACAGCAGGTGCGAGCTGAGCACCAGGTCGAAGGAGTCGTCGGCGAAGGGGAGTTCGGGCAGCGAGCCGGCCACGTAGCGGTCCGGGCGGGCGGCGATGTCGGCGCGGAAGTCCCGGGCGTTGGCGGTCCACTGGCGGATCATGTCGTCCGCGTCGGTGTACCAGGACCACACGTGGTCGGCCGTCTCCTTCACCAGCCGCTCGCGCTTGAAGCCGGTCTCCCGCTCCACCAGCAGGCCCAGCTCCTCGCGGTGCTCGGCGTACTGGCGGTCGACGGCGACGGCGTCGATGCCGCGCCGCCCGGCCTCCGCCACGAAGCTCGCGGCGCCGGCCGGGCAGTCCAGGACGCGCTGCGCCAGGTCGCGTTCGGTGAGCGCGAACATCGCCCGGTACTCCGCGAAGGAGCGTGCGCTGACCAGCACGGCTCAGCCCCTTCCGACGAACGGCATGGTGGTCGGCAGCACGACCAGGGACTGGATGGTGGTGTCCGGCGGCTGCGAGGCCATCAGCACCAGGGCCTCGGTGAAGCGGTCCACCGGGATGGTCGCCTCGACGGCCATGGTCCGGTCGGCCTGCATCGCGGCCGGCTGCGGGCCGCCGTCCACCGGGGTGACGTTGCCGACGTCGATCTGCCCGCAGGAGATGCCGTACGCCCGGCCGTCCAGGGCGAGCACTTTGGTGAGGCCGAGCACGGCGTGCTTGGCGGCGGTGTACGCGATGGAGTTGGGGCGCGGCACGTAGGCCGAGGGCGCGCCGTTGTTGATGATCCGCCCGCCCTGCGGGGTCTGGGTGCTCATCACCCGGAAGGCCTCGCGGGCGCAGAGGAAGCCGCCGGTGACGATGGTGTCCAGCACCCGGTTCCAGTCCTCGAACGGGGTCTCGGTGATCGGCCGGCGCGGGGCGGCGGCGCCCGCGTTGTTGAACAGCAGGTCCACCCGGCCGTAGCGGTCGAGGACGGTGTCGAAGAGCCGGGCGACCTCCTCCGGGCTGCGGATGTCCGTCGGGACGGGCAGCACCCGGGCGGCCCCGGGCCCGGCCAGGGCGGCGGTCTCCTCCAGCGCGTCCTTGCGCCGCCCGGCGACGGCCACGGTCCAGCCGGCCGCCAGCAGGGCCAGTGCCGAGGCCCGGCCGAGGCCGCTGCCCCCGCCGGTGACGATCGCCACCCGCCCGTGCGGTGCGGGCGCGCCTCCGGTGCCGGCTCCGGCGGTCACGGCTCCCGTGCTCTCGGCTCCAGCGGTCACGGCGTCCACTCCTCCCCCTCGTTCACCCAGACCCGCAGCATCCGCCGGGCGTACGGGCCCGGCTCGTCGATGAACGGCGAACGCCCGTGCAGCACACGGCTGTTGCGGATGATCAGCAGGTCACCGGCGGCCATCGGCAGCCCGAAGGCGATCTCCGGCCGGTAGAGCACCTCGTCCAGCACGCCGAGCGCCTCCCACTGACGGTCCGTCAATTCCGGTCCACCGCGGTCGGGAGAGGAGCGGACGGTGCGGGTCTGGTAGTAGCACCCGATCGTCCCGTCCTTGCGGTCGTACAGGATCGGGGTGACCACCACCTGCGGACCGGCCCGGCCGCTGCGCTCGAAGGTCCACTCCTCGCGGAGCGTGGCCAGCGCGTCCGGCCGCTCCCGCTCGATCAGGTCGTGCACGTGCCGGGCGCTCGCCAGCTTGGTCAGCCCGCCGCCGTCGAAGGCGGGCCGCAGGCAGAGCAGGACCAGCAGGTCGCAGGTGTCGCAGTGGAAGCCCAGCTCGGTGTTTCCGTCGCCGTCCTGGTCGTGCAGCACCGAGGTGAGGTCGCCGCGCCCGTTCTGCGGGACGATCCGGCCGAAGTCGCCCAGCAGGAAGGAGAGCACCTCGGTGATCTCCTGCTCCGGGCGGGTCGCGTCCACCAGGCCGCTCACATGGGTGATGCCCACCGAGTCGGCGGCGTTCCGGACGAACTCCCGCAGCCTGGTCCGCACCTGCTCACCCGCGCCCCACTGCCCGGCCCGCGCGTCGGCCCAGAGCAGCCGCCGCTCCCGTTCCTCCAGCGGGAGCGACCAGAGCTCCCGCCGGGCGTCCAACTCCAGGCTGCTCCAGCCGATTTCGGTCACCGCGTCCATGTCCTCTCCTCCCTACCGGCCGCCGGCCGCGACGGCCTTCGCCCACAGTTCCAGGCCCTCGTCGATCTGTTCGGCCGTGACCACCAGCGCGGGGATCATCCGGACCGTGTTGAGGTGGATCCCGCACAGCAACAGCAGCAGGCCGTGCTCGGCCGCGGCCTGCTGGGCGCGCCGGGCCGCCTCCGGGTCCGGGGTGCCGTCCGGGCGGCAGAACTCGCTGGCGGCCATCAGTCCGAGCCCGCGGACGTCGGCGATCCCGGGCGCCTCGGCGGCGACCGCCCGCAGTCCGGCCAGCAGCCGGGCGCCCTGCTCGGCCGCGTTCTCGACCAGCCGCTCCTCGCGCAGCACGTCCAGGGTCGCCAGCGCGGCGGCGCAGGCCACCGGGTTGCCCCCGTAGGTGCCGCCCTGCGAGCCGGGCCAGGCACGGCCCATCAGCTCGGCGGGCGCGGCGATCGCGGACAGCGGGAAGCCGCTGGCCAGGCCCTTGGCGGTGATCAGGACGTCGGGGCGCACCCCTTCTTCGTACTGGTGGGCCCAGAACCGGCCGGTGCGGCCGAAGCCGGTCTGCACCTCGTCCACCACCAGCAGGATCCCGTGCCGGTCGGCCCGCTCGCGCAGCCCGGCCAGGAAGCCGGGCGGGGCCGGGACGTAGCCGCCCTCGCCGAGCACCGGCTCGACGAACATCGCGGCCGTCTCGGCGGGCGCGGAGACGGTGGCGAGCACCTCGTCCAGTCCGCGCAGGGCGTGCGCCACCGCCTCGTCCTCGGACAGCCCGAGCCGGAACGCGGCCGGGAAGGGCGCCACCGCGACCCCGGGCATCAGCGGGCCGATGCCGGCCCGGAACCGGGTGCCGGCCGTGGTGAGCGAGGCCGCGCCCATGGTGCGGCCGTGGAACGCGCCCTCGAAGACGATCACGTTCTGCCGCCCGGTGGCGTGCCGGGCGAGCCGCAGCGCGGCCTCCACCGCCTCGGTGCCGGCGGTGGCGTAGAACAGCGAGTCCAGGCCGGACGGCAGGACCTCGCCGAGCCGCTCGGTGAGCGTGAGGAGCTGGTCGTGCAGCACGGTGGTGTACTGCCCGTGGATGAGCCGGCCGGCCTGTTCCCGGACGGCCTCGACCACCTTCGGGTGACAGTGGCCGGTGCTGGTCACCCCCACGCCGGAGGTGAAGTCGAGGTGGCGGCGGCCGTCGGCGTCGTAGAGGTGGAGTCCTTCGCCGCGTACGGCGACGACCGGGGTGGCCTGCTTGAGCGCCGGGGAGAGCTGGGACACGGGGCCTGCCTTCACGGGTTGGTCCTGCCTTCACGGATGTCGTCTCGGGGGTCGTGACCGGCGCCGTCGCGGACGTCGTCACGGGTGTCGTGATCGGCGCTGTCGCTGACGTCGTCACGGATGTCGTCACGGGTGGGCGGGGTCGGGCCGGCGGGCGGCAGGTAGCCGGCCTCGGCGGCCCAGGTGAGTGCGGCCGACCACCACCGCGGGGTCGGCGCGGCGAACCGCACGCCCAGGCGGTCGAGCACCGCGGTGGTGTACGAGCTGTCCACCAGGACGCGGCGCTCCTCCTGCGCCGCCCAGGCGGCGGCCACCCGGGCGGCCGTCGGGTGGCGGCGCTCGGCCCGGGCGAGGGCGGCCGCGAAGGCCGCCTCGTCGGTGAGCCGTACGGCGTGGCCGTGCCCGGCCAGCCACCGCACCAGCTCGTCGTGCGGGACGGCGTGCGGCGTCTCCACGTGGTACGCGCCGGGCGCGGCGTACGGGTCGAGGGCGATCGCGGCGATCCCGGCGGCCACCGTGTCCACGTACGAGAACGCGAAGGCGGTGCCCGGCCGGCTCGGCGCGGCGCCGGCCAGCAGGTAGCCGCGGAGCAGCTGGTAGATCCGGTTGTCGCCGGCGTTGGCCTGGAACGCGCCGGTCCGGCTGTGCGCCGCGATGTGGCCGCTGCGGTGCAGGTAGGCGGCGTGCCCGCGGGCGGCCCAGGCCCGGACGGCCTGTTCGGCCCGGTACTTGGTCCGCTCGTACGGGGTGCGGAAGTGCTGGCCGATCTCCAGGTCCGCCTCGCTGAAGCGGCGCGGCGGGCCGTCGACGCCGCCCGAGACGGCCAGCGTGGAGACGTGGTGGACCCGGGCGTCCGGGGCGTGCTCCCCGACCCAGTCGAGCAGTCGGCGCACCGCCGTGTGGTTGGTGCGCTCCAGCTCGTCGGGCGAGGCCACCAGCCGGACGTCCGCCGCCGCGTGCACCACCAGGTGGGCGCCCCGGGCGTGTTCCAGTGCGGCCGGGGAGAGGCCGAGGCCGTCCCGGTCGATGTCCCCGGCGAGCGCCCGGGCGGGCCGGACCGCGCCCGCCGCGCCGGTGCCGAGCCGCTTCAGCGCCTCGGCGTCGTCGGCGGCCCGCACCAGGCAGGTGACCTCGGCGCCGCGTGCCAGGAAGGCCTCCAGCAGGTGCCGCCCGAGGTAGCCGGTGGCGCCGGTGAGCAGCACCCGGGCGGGTTCGCGCACCGTCGCCCGGGCCGTCGGGGCGACACCGGGGTGCAGCAGTTGGCCGGAGGTGGACAGCGGTGCCCGGACGGGCGGTGCGGCCTCCGGCGCCTCGGCGTCGGCCCGCGCGTCGGTCCGGCCGACGACCTCGGCCCGCGCCTCGGCCGCCACGGCGCGGGCGAACCGCCCGGTGATCCGCTCGGCGGCGGGGTGCGGCAGGCCGGGCCGGCCGTACACCAGGTCGGCGACCAGCCGCTGCTCCACCACCCGTGCGGTGAGCCGCAGTTCGTACAGCGGGTCGCCGCCCGTACAGCGGGCCGTGCCGGCCTGTTCGGCGGCGACGGTCCAGTCCAGCGCGGGCTCCTCGGGCAGCCGGAAGGTGCCGAGGAAGTTGAAGCCGACGGCGGGCCGTCCGCCGGGCCCGTCCATCGGCCGGACGGGGGCCTCGCGCAGCCGCCGGGCCACGGTGTCCGGGGTGGCCCCGGCGTCCAGCTCGACGTGCTTGACGGCGGTGAACCAGCCGACGGTGTCCAGGAATTCGCCCGGGTCGCCGACCGCGTCCCGGCCGTGGGTCTCGACCTCCACCGCGAGCCGGGGGCGGCCGCTGTCACCGGTGACGGCCTCGGCGAAGGCGGCCAGCAGTACGGCCTCCAGCCCGGCCCCGGCACCGTGCCGGGCGATCAGCCGGGCGGTGGCGTCCGGGTCGAGCGCCCAGCTGAGCGCGGCGGGCTCCTCGGCCTCTCCGGCCTCCTCGGCTTCCCCGACCTCCCCGGTTCCCCCGACGGTGGTGTCCCCGGCGACGGGTTCCGCCGCGACGGAGGACGAGACCGCCGCCCAGGCGTAGAAGTCCGCCGTCGGCGGCAGGTCGACCGGCTTCCGGTCGAGCACCGCCCGGTACGCGTGCGCCAGGTCGTCCAGCAGGATCCGCCAGGACAGCCCGTCGACCACCAGGTGGTGCGCGATCAGCGCGAGCCGGTCGTCGGTGCCGGGCGGACCGGTGAACAGGTGGGCGCGCAGCAGCCGGCCGGCCGACGGGTCGAGGCTGCGGTGGAGTTCGGTGCAGACCCCGGCGACGGTGTCGGCGATCTCCCCGGCCGCGCGCGGGATCCGGGAGAAGGAGACCGGGTCGAGCTCGGCCACCGCCCGGACCTCGCCGCAGCCGTCCGGGGTGACCGGCCGGCGCAGCGCCGGGTGCCGTTCCAGGACGGCCGCGACGGCCGCCGAGAGCGCCTCCGGGTCGACGGCGGTGCGACAGCGCAGCAGCACCGACTGGTTCCAGTGCCGCAGGTCCCGCACCGTCCGCTGCCGGTACAACCACCGCTGGGCCGGGGCGAGTCGGCGACCGCTCGTGGAGCCGCGCGGGGCCGGGACGGACGGCGCGACCGGGACGGCGACCGCCGCCAGGCCCTCCGCCGTCGGGTACCGGTAGAAGTCCTCGTAGGCGACCCGCAGGCCGGAGCGCCGCAGGAGGGCGATGGTGCGCATGGCGAGGATGGAGTCCCCGCCGAGGCCGAGCACGTCGGCGCGCGGCCCGACGGCGGGCAGGCCCAGGGCGCCCGCCCAGAACCGGGCGATCTCCCCGGCCGGTCCGCTCCCCGCGGCGCCGTTCACCCCGGTGTCGTCCGGTTCGGTTCCGTCCGACCCGGTTCCGTCCGACTCGGTTCCGTCCGACTCGGCCCGGGCCTCGACCAGTTCGGCCGCCAGCTCGGCCAGCCGCTGCCGGTCGAGCTTGCCGTTCGGTCCGACCGGGAACCGCGGCAGCACCAGGATCGGCTGCGGCACGGAGTAGCCGGGCAGCCGGTCCCGCAGGTGCGCCCGCAGCCCGTCCAGGCTCCCGGCCCCGCCTGCGCCGTCCGCGCCGCCAGCGCCGTCCAACAGCCGTACGACACCGATGAGTTGGTTGCCGAGCGCGGTCTCCCGCAGCAGCGCCGCCGAGCGGGCGACGCCCGGGTGGCCGTCCATCGCCCGCTCGACCTCGGCGAGGTCCACCCGGTAGCCGCGGACCTTGACCTGGCGGTCCACCCGGCCCAGGAAGACCAGGCTGCCGTCCGGCCGCCGCCGGCACAGGTCGCCCGTGCGGTAGACGAGTCGGCCGTCGCGCCGGACAAAGCCGCGGGCGGTCTCGTCCGGCCGGCCGAAGTACCCGGCGGCCACGCCCCGGCCGCCGATGAGCAGTTCGCCCACCGAGCCGTCCGGCACCGCCCGGCCGTCGCCGTCCACCACGGTCAGCAGCACCTCGCCGATCGCGGTGCCGATCGGTACGGTCGGCTCCTCGGCGGGCAGTTGGCGGGCGGAGGTGACGAGCAGGCAGGTGGCGCCGACGGTGGTCTCGGTCGGTCCGTAGTGGTTGGCCAGCCGCGCGGTGGTGCCGCCGTCGAGCAGGGCGGCGGCGAGCGGGCGGGGCAGCGCCTCGCCGCCGAGCAGCACGGTGCGCAGCGGCGGGGAGTCGGCCGGGCGGCCCTCCAGCAGGGCGGTCAGATGCGAGGGGGTGGTCTTCAGCACGTCCACCCGGGCCCGCCGCAGCGAGGCCCAGAAGGCTTCCGGGTCGCGCACCTCGCGGTCCGGCACGAGGTGCACCGAGCCGCCGGTGGCCAGGGCGAGCAGCCAGGCGGTGTGGCCGAGGTCGGCGGCCAGGGTGGTGACGTGGGCGGCGCGGGGCGCGTCGGCCTCGGTGAGGTCGAGCCGCCCGGCCAGCGCCCGGGCGTAGTGCACGGCGTTGGCGTGGGTGACGGCCACCGCCTTGGGCTCGCCGCTCGACCCGGAGGTGAAGGAGAGGTACGCGAGGTCCTCGCCCCGTATCTCGGTGGCCACCGGGGGCAGCTCCGGCAGCGCCTCGACGTCCACCACCTCCCCGCCGAGGCCGCCCTCGGTGGCGAGCACCCGGGCCACCCGGACGGAGGCCAGCCGCCGGGCCAGGTCGGCCGCCGACCAGTCCGGATCGGCGAGCACGGCCGCCGCGCCGGCGCGCAGCACGCCGTACAGCAGCACCAGCATCCGGGCGTCCCGGGGCCCGAGCAGGGCGACCCGGTCGCCCCGGCGGGTACCGACGGCGGCCAGCCGGGCGGCGATCCGGTCGGCCGCGGTGTCGACCGTGCGGTAGTCGAAGGTGCGGACGCCGTCGCCCAGGGCGGGCCGGTCGGGGTGCGCCCGGGCGTGGTGGGCGAGCAGGTCGGGCAGCGAGCGGGCCCGGTGGGCGGGGTCGGCCGAATGGCCGCAGGCCGCGGACCGGAGGTGCTGCGTCGCGGAGGTCACGCCGACTCGTCCCCCCTCCGGCCCGCCCGGGCGGGCCCGGCGGCCACCCCCGGGTCGCCCACCAGGTAGCCGTCCAGCAGCTCCCGCTCGGGCAGCCGTCCGGCCAACTCCCAGGCCAGCATGCGGTGCAGGCCGTCGAGGTGGATCAGCCCCGACCGGAGCACGAGGTCCCCGTAGTCGGAGTGGTCGACCGGGGCGGTGCTGAGGAAGACGGGCGTGAGCGGGGCCCACCTCAGCAGCCGCAGCTTCGCCGCGCAGACCGGGTTGGCGGCGGTCCAGGCCGCTCCGCCGGCCCGGATCCGCTCGGCCGCCTCGGCCACCGTCAGCCCGGAGCGCGGCACCAGTTCGAGCTCCCCGCCCTCGCTCAGGTGCCAGGGCAGCACGATGCCCAGGACGTCCGCCCGGGAGAGCCGGATCCGCCACCAGCCGCCGGGGATGCGGTCGGCACGGTCGAGGTTCTCCTCGCCGTACATGTTGCTGTTCGCCTCGTGGGCCCGATCCACCGGGTGGTCCCGCAGGTAGGCGTCGTGGACCTCGGGGTAGGCGACGGCTGTGACGATCTCCACGGCAGTGCTCCTCAGACGGTTCCGGTGTACTCGGTGCGGGCGTGTTCGCTGCCGGTGTACTCGGTGAAGTGCCGCTCCGCGAACAGCTCGGGCCACTGGCCGTCGGCCAGGTCCAGTTCACGGGCCCGGGCGAGCATCTGCCGCCAGTACGGCTTCACCGGGCGCCAGCGCGCTCCCACCTGGCAGTAGGAGGCGTCGACGAAGTACCGGGGGCGGCCCGGCCCTTCGGGTGCCGGCCGGCGGGTGTGGAACAGCGCCGAGTTGAGCAGCACGGTGGAGCCGGGCGGCAGCCGGTCGATGACCACCTCGCCGGGCAGTTCGCCGGTGCCGTGGTGGGCGTAGGCGGACTTGCCGACGGTGCGCAGGTGAGAGCCGGGCAGCACGGCCAGGCTGCCGACCTTCTCGTCCAGTCCGCCGAGGTAGTGCAGCGCGTGGACCATCAGCAGCGACGGGTCGGAGCGGTCGTTGGGCTCGCAGTCGTGGTGCCAGGCCTTGCCCGGGATCCCCGGGTCCTGGCGGTCGCTGTGCAGGTGGTGGAAGACGAAGTCCGGCCCGAGCAGGCGGGTCAGGGTGCGCAACAGGGGCGGGTGGGTGAGGAGTTCGCCGTGGGCGGGCAGTTCCAGTTCCAGCAGCGGGGGCGGTCCGTGCCGTAAGGGGTCGGCGCACGCGGCGATCGACCGGGCCCGCAGGCCTTCGTCGACCCACCGGTCCACCTCGGGCGCGAGCCGTTCGCGCAGCGCTTCCGGCAGCAGGCCGGGCAGGACCAGGTACCCGGACTCCAGGAACTGGCGGCGGTGCTCGGTGTCGAGGGCCTCACGCCCTCCGGAGGACGGCGTCACCGAACCGATCCCCTCCTTCCGTTCGGCGGGGAACACACAGGGAATCGGCGCCACGGGACGTGGCGCGGGCAGTGGGGGCACACGGCGTCATCCAGACCTCGGGTGGCGGCGGAGCGTCCGTCACAGGCGCCTCGGCCGCCACAGCTGAATCGTGATCACCACGAAGAGGCATGCGTTGATCACGCAAGGTAGTCCGCCTCAGGAGTATGAACCTGTCTTCGCGTCCACGACAAGACCAATGCCAACCCGTGGACACCTTCCCGCCACCGTGCCGTTCAGCTCCGGCCACCAGTCGTCTCCCGTCCCACAGGGAACTCCGGTCCGTTCACGCCCCGGTGATTCGCCGCCGCAACAGCGGATGCGGCACAGTGAGGTCATGAGCGACAGGAGTCACCCCGCCCCCGGACCGGTCCGGCGCCGCCCGGTCCAGCAGCGCAGCCTGGAGCGGTACGGCCGCATCCTGGACGCCTGCGCCGGGCTGCTGGACGAGGTCGGGGCGACCGCGCTCACCACCAAGGAGGTCGCCCAGCGCGCCCAGGTGCCGATCGGCACCCTGTACCAGTTCTTCGCCGGCAAGGAGGACCTGCTGGCGGCGCTCGCCACCCGCAACCTCGACCACTACCTCCAGCGCCTGGACGCCCGGCTGGCCGCCGCCGCGCCGGTCGGCCCCGCCCTCTTCACCGATCTCGCGGTGGAGGAGTTCGTGGCGATGAAGCGCGCGGTGCCGGGCTTCGGCCAGCTGGACTTCGGCCTGGCCGGACCGGCCGTCCCCACCGGCGTCCGGGACGACCGGTACCTGCTGGACGCGGGCGTGGACAACAACACCGCCGTCGCCCTGCGGCTCCAGGCGCTCGGCGGCGAACTGTTCCGGGCGGGCGACCCGACGGCCGTCATGCTGACCCTGCGGGTGGCCCTGGAGGCCGCCGACGCGGTGCTCAAGCTGGCCTTCCGGGAGTCCCCGGACGGCGATCCGGCGCTGATCGCCGAGTGCAAGCGGCTGGTCCGCGGCTACCTCGCGCAACAGCCGTCCGCCCGCTGAGGCCCGGCCCCGCGGGCCCCGCCCGCCCGAGGCGTTGCGCGCCCGCCGCCCCCGCAGCACAGTGGATAGCGGGAACCGTCCGCGGAGGCGGCCCGGCACACGACCCGAGGGAGCAGACCATGCACGCGGCGGTAGGTGACCGGCTCCACATCCACAGCAGGTCGGTGGGCATGGTGGACCAGAAGGGCGAGATCGTCGAGGTGCGCGGCACCGACGGCGAACCGCCGTACGTGGTCCGCTTCGAGGACGGCCACGAGGGCCTGATCTACCCCGGCCCCGACTGCAACATCGAACAGCGCCAGGCGGAACGCTGACCCACTCCCCCGCCACCCCGCCCCGCGCGAGGTGGTGAGGAGCGGTGCCCGCCCCCACGACCCCGCTGCCCGGGGCACTCGCCGGACTCGCGCCACTGCTGGACCACTACGGGTACCTCGCGGTGGCGGTGCTCGTCCTGCTGGACAACTGCGGCGTCCCGGTGCCCGGGCAGACCGTCCTGGTGCTGGCCTCGGTGTACGCCGGCACCGGGCACCTCGACCTCGCCGCCGTCCTGCTGATCGCCACCGGCGCCGCCGCGCTCGGCAACGGCCTCGGCTACCTGATCGGCCGCACCGGCGGACGCGCCTTCGTCCACCGCTGGGGCCGCTACGTGCTGCTCACCCCGGCCCGGATGGAGCGCGCGGACGGCTTCTTCGCCCGGCACGGCGGCAAGGTGGTCGCGGTCGCCCGCTTCGTGGACGGGCTGCGCCAGTACAACGGGATCATCGCCGGGACCACGGAGATGCCCCGGCGCCGGTTCCTGGCGTTCAACCTGCTCGGCGCGGTGCTGTGGACGGCGGTCTGGGGCACCTTCGGCTACCTCGCCGGTGCCAACATCGGCGCCGTGTACCACACGGCGCTGCGCTACCAGGTCTGGTTCGCGGTCGGGTTGGGCGTGCTGGTCGCCGCCCTCCTGCTCCGGCAGGTGCTGCGCTACCGGCGCCGGCGCCGCGCGGGCACCGACGCCGACGCCGACTCCGACCCCGACGCCGGCTCCGGCCCCGACTCCGGCTCCGGGTAGCCGGAGGTCAACGCAGCGGGAACACCTCGAACGGCACCGCGAAGCGCGTCCCCAGCCGGCTGCCCGCACCCCGGCCGAAGCCCTCCAGGAACTCCCGCGGCTCCGCCATCGCCCCGCCCAGCCCGGCCAGGTACGCCTTGTGCTCCTCCAGCGAGGCGACGCCGAGGTCGAAGGTCCCGGTGGTGTCCACCGCGTGCTTCGCCTCCGGCGAGGCCACCGCCCAGATCTGCCGCACGCCGTTCCACGGCTCGTGGCCCTCGGCCAGCAGCTCGCGGAACACCCAGCGGTTCCCGGCGTCCCGGACCCCGTCCAGGGTGGCCCGGCCGACCGCGACGTGGTCGGCCTGGTTGAGGAACACCCCGCCGTAGGTGTCCCGGAAGTTGCTGGTGATCACGATGTCCGGCCGGTGCCGGCGCACCACCCGGGCGATGTCCCGGCGCAGCGGCAGCCCGTACTCCACCACGCCGTCCGGGTGGCCGAGGAACTCCACGGTGTCGACGCCGACCACGCGCGCCGAGGCGATCTGCTCCGCCTCGCGCAGCGGGCCGCACTCGGCCGGGTCCAGCGTGTCGATGCCCGCCTCGCCGCTGGTCACCATCACGTAGACGACCTTCTTGCCCTGCGAGGTCCAGCGGGCGACGGCCGCGGCCCCGCCGTACTCCATGTCGTCGGGGTGGGCGACGATCGCCAGCGCCGTCCGCCAGTCCTCGTCGACGGGCTCGAAGGGCTCGGGGGCCTGCTCGGTCATGCTGCTCGTTCCTCTCGGTGCGGCTCGGGGTCGTCCGGCGGTACGGACGTACGGGGGTATCACAGTCGTACGTCCGTACCACGCGTGACTCTAGAAGACCCGTGTCCCCCACGCCCCGTCAGACACCTCCGCGGCCAGGCGGCTTGCCCCTGACGCAAGGGTCAGGGGTTAGCGTCCGGGCGTCCCGCGGCGGCACCGACCGCCGCCGCCTCCCCCGCCCGCTCAGAGGAGTGCCGCCATGGCCCTGCCCACCACCGCCCGCGTCGTCCGGCTGACCGCCGCACCGGCCGGACTGCCCGCCCCCGGGGACTTCACCGTGGCCGAGGAGCCGCTGGCGGCGCCCGGCCCCGGGGAGGTCCTCGTCCGCAACCGGGCCTTCCTGGTCTTCCCCGGGCTGCGCACGCTGATCGGCGGCGCGGGCTCCGGCCTGCCGATGCCGCGCATCGCCCCCGGGGACGCGCTGTTCGGGCCCGCCCTCGGCGAGGTGCTGGCCGCACCGGAGGACGGGCCGCTGCGCCCCGGCTACCTGGTCACCCACCTGAACGGCTGGCGGAGCCACGCGCTCGCCGAGGCCGCGCATCTCACCCCCGTCCCGTCGGACTTCCCGGACCCGCTCGCCCTGGTCTCCGCCGCCTCGGCCGGCTACGGCGGGCTGACCCGCTCCGCCGGGGTGCGCCCGGGCGACGTGGTGCTGGTGACCGGCGCGGCCGGCGCGGTCGGCACGGTGGCCGGGCAGGTCGCCCGGCTGCTCGGCGCCGCCCGGGTGATCGGCACCACCCGCTCGCCCGCCAAGGCGGAGCGGCTGACCGCCGAACTCGGCTACGACGCGGCGCTGGTGCCCGGCGGGCGGCCCTTCGCCGAGCAACTGGCCGCGGCGGCACCGGAGGGCATCGACGTCGTGCTGGACCTGGTCGGCGGCGAGCAGCTGACCGCCGCCGTGGACGCGGCCCGGCACGGCGCCCGGTTCGCCCTGGTCGGCGCGTTGGACGGCCAGCTCGCACCGGAACGCCGGGGCGGCGACGCACCCGCCGTGATCGACGCCTTCCGGGTCGCCACCCTCGGCCTGAGCCTGCGCGGCTTCACCGTGCTCGACCACCCGGACCTGGAGGCCGAGTGGCGGGAGCGCCTGGCCGGCTGGCTGCGCGCCGGGGAGATCGTCCTGCCCCGGACGCCGGTGGCGGGCATCGACCGGGCCGTCGGAGCGTTGACCGGACTGTTCACCGGGGACACCTTCGGGACGACCGTCGTGGAACTCTGACGACCAGGGAGCGGGCATGCGGATCGGGGACGCGGCAGCGGCGGCGGGCACCACACCCAGGGCGCTGCGCTTCTACGAACAGCGCGGCCTCCTCCACCCGCCCGCCCGCTCCGCCTCCGGCCAGCGCGAGTACGGCCACGCCGAGGTCGCCCGGGTCCGGGTGATCCGCCAACTCCTCGCCACCGGGCTGACGGTGGACGACCTGGCCAGCCGCGCCCACCGCCTCGACCTGCTCGACCAGGACCCGCCGGTGCGCTGCTCCGGCTCCCCCGGTCCCGACACCTTCGCCCCCGTCGTCCACGCCCGGCTGGCCGCGCTGGACGCCGAGATCGCCCGCCTCACGGCGCTGCGCGCCAGGCTCGCCCACCACATCGCCACCGGCGGCGCGGACGTCCCGGCCGGGGACTGACGGGCGCCCGGGTCACCGGCCTCCGCAGCGGACTCGCCCGGCACCTCGCGACGGGGGTGCGCG